>JAADGJ010000115.1 GCA_013152435.1 Chloroflexota bacterium
CTCCGGATTCAAGCCGACCTTCAAGATGGCATCCCGTACGGTCATGCCCCCCTTCAACTCCCACACCTTATCCCGATAGATCAACTTCATAGGACCCCTCCTTTCCCTGTGACGCCATCCCTCAGAGTGTGTCTGAAAAACGCCGTTGTTTCTGCTGTGGGGAGCCCCTCCGGAAAAAGCCCTTCTTTTGCCTTCAACCTGCCTGGCCTCGGCCTGAGTCCTTCGGAAAGGGCCGAGAAAGGCAGGCACAGGCCGGAAAAGCGGGATTTCCGTGGAGGGGAGGTCCCCTTCACACCTCCCCCTGTGGAGCTGGTCGTTGAGGGAGCCCCCTCAGACATCTTGCCGGTAAATTTTCAGACACGCTTTCAGACAAAAAGAGGGGCCGATCTTTCGAGATCGGCCCCTTCCCTATTGTTAGATCCCGATCACTCGGCGAGGATCAGTGGCAGATAGAGCGTCCGCAGCGGCTCCTCGGTGGGCGTCGGCGAAGGTGTCGCCGTAGGCGTCGCGGTGGGCGTGGGCGTCATCGTGGGCGTGGGTGTCACCGTGGGTGTGGGCGTTGCCGTAGGCGTGGAAGTGGCGGTGGGCGTCGGCGTGAACGCCTGCTCGCCGAAGCTCACGATGTGCAGCCCTCTGGACACAGAGACCGCCACCTCATCCGGGCTGGTGCTGGCATATCCAGCCGGCTGCTGCTCCCGCACGATGTAGTCGCCGGGCTCCACGTCAAACTGATACCAGCCAGAGGGCAACACACTATGCGTCGTGTCCACGAGCGTGCCGCCCTGCCACAGCTCAATGATCACGCCCGATAGACCGCTGGTCTCGTTATCCGGCGGCCAGGGGTTGCGGATGCCATCCCCATTGCTATCGATGAAGACCCACCCCGCTATCTCCGTAGCGCTGGTGTTCTCACACACGATCACGGAACGATCATCGGAGCCAGCAATGATGTCCAGATCGCCATCGTTGTCCAGATCAGCCAGCGCCACGGATCTCACATAATCGCCCGCCGTGTAGATGACAAGAGGCACCCAGGGATCCCCAAAAGGCGCCCCGGGATTCTGCCACGCGATGACCTGATTATCCTCGTCCCCGGAGACGACATCCGGCTGGCCATCACCGTCCAGATCTCCCATGGCCACCGATGTAATGTAGTCACCACGACTACCGACCGTGTTGGAAAGCCATCCACTGGAGAAAGGCGTGCCATCATTCTGCCACGCCACCACTTGATAGTCGTCATCCCCGGAGACGACATCCGGCTGGCTATCTCCATCCAGGTCCCCAATAGCCACCGTCCTGACGTAATCACCGAGAGTGCCGACGGTGTTGGAGAGCCATCCCCCGGCGAAAGGCGCACTGCCACGCCACCACCTGATAGTCGTCATCCCCGGAGACGACGTCCGGCTGGCCATCTCCATCCAGGTCCCCAATAGCCACCGTCCTGACGTAATCACCGAGAGTGCCGACGGTGTTGGAGAGCCATCCCCCGGCGAAAGGCGCACCATCATTCTGCCACGCCATCACCTGATAGTCGTCACCACTGGAGGCTACATCCGGCTGGCCATCTCCATCCAGGTCCCCGATGGCCACCGACCTGACGTAATCCGTGTGGCTGCCGACGGTGTTGGAGAGCCATCCCCCGGCGAAGGGCGTGCCATCATTCTGCCACGCCATCACCTGATAGTCGTCACGGAGACGACATCCGGCTGGCCATCTCCATCCAGGTCCCCAATAGCCACCGTCCTGACGTAATCACCGAGGGTGCCGACGGTGTTGGAGAACCACTCACCCGCAAAGGGTGAGCCGTCATTCTGCCACGCCACCACCTGACCTCCCCCATCTCCGGAGACGACATCCAGCCGGCCGTCTTGGTCAAGATCGGCCGCGGCTACCGAATAGACGTAACCGCTCACATGGCCGATCACGTTACAGGAGCCAAAAGAGATGGGGTGACCCAGCGCGCGAAAGTCGACATGGAGCGTCAGGTTTCCACCGGCCTGGATCGACTGAGGGGCCTTGGCATGCAGCGACCTCGCCTGGTCAGAAGCGGCAGCAATAAGCACACCATCGGTGCCGGAGCCATAATCGGCAACCTCGATGTAATAAGTGGTACCAGAGGTCACCCAAAAAGCCGTCCGAGAGAGCAGGCCCGTCCCGCTGTCGTCGTCGCAAGCCACGTTGGTAAGCGCCCCGCGAGTGCCGGTCCAAACCGCCAAGACGGTATCGTAGTCACTCCCCTCGGTATCAGCGACCAGGACGCCGTCTGCCGATGCTGTGAACTGCCACCAGACCGTGTTCTCTCCCGGATCGCGAGGGCCGCATGGTAGGATGGGATCATCGCCCGCCGTGGTCGCGCCGGTGGTATCCATAGTATCCGTGAAAGGTAAGCTGGTGATCACCGTGGCGCTGTCGAAATCGTCGCTGCCAGCAGCCGGTGCCAAAGCTGGAGCGCCCTTCACACCAGCCTGGGCCGCCGGTTGTCCCACCAGGAGCAGCACAATCGCGGCCATGAGCACCATACGAAGAGGCAAAGCGCTTTTCATCTTTACCCTCCTTTGCTGCGACTACGTCATGGAACTATCGAACGGAAGGTTTTTCTCCAAGAAATCGACCGCCACACCTCATATAGCAGAGGATTCCTCGTCGACGATATGATCGCCGGAGCCCCAAAGAGGACAAGACTAGCGGAGTAAGCGGCCGCCACCTCTGATTCAAACGGGGACAATGTTGTTACGTGTAAAGGCCACCTCCCACCATCACAAATCGTGGCCATCACAACGCAATTATAGCACGCGCAATACGCGCGCACAAGCATTAAGAAAGTGAGGCGGCGTATCCAAAATGGGGGGGATTTCGCCAGGCTCGTCGCAAGCCCACAGAGGAGATGCGGAGAGACCTCCCTCCGCCCAAATACCCTTTTCCCGCCTTGCATGCCCTTTCCCGGCCTGATTCGGGCGGGCAACAAACCCGGACGCCGAGGGTCACCCCGGCCTCCCGATCGGAGCGGGGACCGGTCGCCCCCCGGAGCCATCGAGACCCCGGGGGGCTGTTCAGTCGCCTCAATCCCCGGATCGGGATACAGGGTCCGGCTTGTCTGCGGTGCGATTGGCCTTTCGCCCGTGACGCCGGCGCTCAGTGTGGGGATCCGTCGGGGACTTATCCCTTGACGCTGCCGGCCGTCAAACCGGCGATCATGAAGCGCTGGCCGTAGATGTAGAAGATGACCACCGGCAGCGAGATGAGCAACGAGGCCGCCATCAACATGCCCCACGGATAGATGTCGCCATAGATGGCCTGGGCCATGCCCACGGGCAACGTCATCAGCCGCTCGCTGGTGATAAAGACGAAGGCGAAGAGGAACTCCTTCCACGCCGAGGTGAAGGAGAACAGCGTCACGGCCAGAAGCGCCGGCGCCGTCAGGGGAAGCGTCACCCGGATGAATGCCTGCAGCCGCGTGGCGCCATCCACCATGGCCGCGTGCTCCAAATCCTCCGGGATGGAGCGGTAGTACCCCATCAACAGCCAGGTGGCGAACGGCATCATGAAGGTGGGATACGTGGCGATCAACGCCTGCAGCGTATTGATCAGGTGCAATTCGGTCAGGATCTTATACAGGGGGATGAACATCAGCGCGCCCGGCAGCAGATAGGTGATCAGCAGGATCGTCGTCATCGCCTCCGCGCCGCGGAAGCGCAGCCGGGCCAGGGCATAGGCCCCCAACCCGGAGAAGGTGACGGACAGCACCGTCGTGCTCAGCGTGACGATCACGGAGTTCTTAAACCACACCAGGAACGGCTCCTCATAGAACAGCCGCTGGAACTGCTCCGTGGACCAGGGCCGCGGCCAGAAAATGCTCGTACGCTGCCCGATCTGCAGCTCCGTTTTGAACGCCGTGATGACGATCCAATAGAAGGGGAAGAGGATGAAAGTGAGCAGCAGCACCATCGCGATGCCCCTGCCCACCGCCCCCCACCGTCGCGTCTGCCTGAGGCTGCGCGGCTGCGTGCCAGCGCCCCAGACCCGCGCCAACGCGCTGATGCCCCGCACGGCCAGGGCAATCGGCAGGGCCACGATCCGCCCGATCGTCCCGATCAACCACCCGATCGAGTCGATCACGCGATCCTGCCAGGTGATCCCCAACTCCTCCGCGGCCACATCGCGCCGCATATAGCGGGACAGAAGCAGGATCAAAAAGGCCAACACGGGGGTCAAGCTGAACGCAACGGCCGTGCCAGGGCCGAACCGCAGGCCGCGAATGGCCAGCTCATACGCCATGATCGAATAGACCCGGGTGGCGCCGCCAGGCCCGCCGCTGGTCAGCAGATAGATGGTCTCGAAGTTATTGAACGTCCAGATCGTGGAAAGCAGCGTCGTCACCGCGATCACGTACCGCAGGCCGGGGAGCGTGATATTCACGAATCGATCCCAGGCGTTCGCCCCGTCCACCTCCGCCGCCTCATATAGCTCCCTGTCGATGGCCTGGAGCCCGGCCAGAAAGTTCACCGTGAAGAAGGGAATGCCAGCCCAGACGTTCACCAGGATCACACACGGCATGGCCAGCTTCGGATCGGCCAGCCACGAGAGGGGCTTGTCGATGAGCCCCAACATCTGGAAGATCGGGTTCAAGCCGCCGAAAAGCGGATCGTAAATGGATTTCCAGGATAAGGCCTGTACGACGGAGGGGATCACCCACGGCAGCAGGACCATTCCGGTCAAGACGTTCCGGAAGCGCTGCTGGGCGTTGAGCAGCAGGGCCGCACACAGGCCCGCCACGAACTTCAGAAAGATGGCCCCCCCGGTGAAGACGAAGGTATTGTGCACTGCCTGCCGGAAGAACGGATCCTTCCAGAGCCGGACGTAGTTCTCAAGGCCGACGAAGCGAACCTCCCGCCCCACCGAGCGAGCGGTCATGCTGATGTAGACGGCACGGAGGAATGGCCAGGCGATGAAGGTCAGCAACAGGATCACGATCGGTGCGAGAAACGGCAACGCGATACGCCAGTCGCGGCCCAACACGCGCCGCAATCGGACATCCAGCCGGTGAGAAAGCCCGGACGGTGGTAGTGTCTCAACTCTCCCTGTCATAAACCTCCCCCATCAAGAACCGCCCATCTCCGGAAAGAGCGCACGCGACCATGCGTCGTCAACGCGCCGCTCCCACCGCGAGCGCATCCTCCGCCGATGAGCACCAGGGCCGGTTGCCCATCCAAGAGATGGGAGGCCCGACCATGCGGCCAGGCCTCCCAGGACACCCCGACGTGCTTACTTGAAGACCTGCATCTCCTCGGCGATCTGGGCCATCCGATCCTCCGCCTGCTTGACCGCGTCGGCAGGGCTCACCCCCTGGGTGATCGTCTGCGCCATCATGTCGGTCAGGATCGTCTGCGCCGCGATAGCGTCGAAGAAGGGGCTGGGATCGGCCGGCCAGGAGAGGCCCGGATAGTCGCCCAACGCCGACTCGCCCATGCGCGCCAGGTTGGGATCCTCCGCGAAGGCCTTCTTGACCTCCTCCATCTCATAGTATCCCTTGTAGGAGGGGAGGAAGAGCCCGGCGGAGATGAGGGAGATGGGCAGGAAGATGTCCGGCCGGATCATGTAGAGCGCCAGCTCCTTGGCCAGGTCGATGTGCTTGGCCCCCTTGGGGATGTTGAACTGGCCACCGCTGGAACCAGACAGCCGCTTGCCCAACGGGCCGATGGCCTCCTTGAGCACCACGGTCTTCTCAAAGACCGGGTTCTTGTCGGCCTTGGCCTTGGCGTACACGCTGGCCGCGTTGTGGGTATAGGCGATGTTCCCGGCCAGGTAGGCCTCGTTGTTGCTGGAGTCCGTCCAGCTCATGATGCCAGGCGGCAACATGGGAGCCCACTTGTCAGCCGTGTAGATCTCCGTCATCCACTCCACGGCGGCCACGGTCTCCGGCGAGTTGAAGGTCAGCTTCGTCATCTCCTTGTCGGTGATATGGCCACCCCAGTTATGGATCACCGCGGAGACGAAGCCGCTGCCATCACCGCTGCGGTTGACCGTGAGGCCCCAGCCATACATCTCCTCCTCGGGCTTGGACACCGCCAAGCATCCCTCCCGGCGCTGGTCGTACGTCTCCATGCTGTCGGGATCGATGCCGTTCGCCTCGAAGACGTCCTTGCGGGCGAACTGGCCGCCACCATGGACCATGTAGGGGATGCCCCACCAATCGCCGTCGATGAAGTTCAGAAGGCGCTGCAGGTACGGGGCCTCACCGTACATCTTCTCGGCCTCCGCCACCGCGTCGCTCACCGGCTCCAGGGCGTTCATGAAGTAGAGCTGCTGCACCAGCCGAATGTGGTAGACGAGGTCAGGGGGATTGCCCGCCTCCACAGCGGCTACCATCTTAGCGACGAAGTCCTGGAACGCCTCAGCGCCGACGGTGGAGACCTCCATATCGATGTTGTTCTCCTTCGCCCAGTTCATGACCGCTTCCTCGAAGAGGGTCTCCATCTCCTTGAAGTATTCCCGGCGATGGAGCACGGTCATTTTCACGCGCTCTTCGGCAGGAGCCGGTTTCTCCTCCTCCGCAGGCGCCTCGGCGGGGGGCTGAGCGGCCGGGGGGGCGCAGGCGCTCAGAACCGCCGTGCTGGCGACCCCGATTCCCATCCATCTCAGCATCTCTCGGCGGGAAACACGGGACTGGAACACGTTCCTCTTGCTCATTTTCTCCCTCCTCAACGAATCTGGGAGCCGACCCTCGTCAGCTCCGGCGGATACCCAAACCGAATCCCACTCGCCAGGAGCGGGACAAAAACGGAGGAAGTTGCCACGCGCGTCACGGGAGCACCCTCAGAGGCCGCCGCCCGCCGCTTGGCCAGACACGCGGCCATCGTTCGGAAGAGGCAATCGACTCCCGCGTGGAGATCATCGCCGAATGTATACGTCGAATGTCCGATTGAAAACGAACCAGGCGGGGAAAATGGGCCCTACACCAAAGATGGGGGCCTCCTCCCACTCACTACCCACCACTTGCGGAAGGATTCCCGACTGCGGACGCAGGGCGAAACCAAACCACACGATTGCGAGGGCTTGGAGGACAGGCTACGAAGAGGGATGATTGGCAGCTTTCACGAACCTCTTGCCCAAGCAACGTTACGGAACATCGCACTTATCACTATATCAAATATAGAAGAAGATGTCAACAGATGTTCAATAGTGATTACCCACAAGTTGCCGGGGCAGGGCGATTCATGAATCGTCCCTGCCCACGGGTAGGCGGCGACAGCTAATCCCCCGTCTGGGAAAAGGCCCTCAGGAGGTGCTATCCATGCAGCACTGCTCACAAAATGGCCCCTTATGGGCTCACCAACACGAGAGAAGGAGGCCACCTTCAGATAAGCGACAAAGGAATTCTGCGGATGAAAGGAGGCTCACCTAAAAGTGTGTCTGAGAAATGCCGTTGCTTCTGCCGCGGGGAGGCCCGGAAGGGCAAAGCCCCTCCGGAAAAAGCCCTTCTTCTGCCTTCAACCTGCCTGGCCTCGGCCTGGGCCCTTCGGAAAGGGCCGAGAAAGGCAGGTGCAGGCGTGCAGGCCGGAAAAGTGGGGTTCTCCGTGGAGGGACGATCCCCTCCTCCCCCCCGTGGAGTTGGTGGTTGAGGGAGCCCCCTGAGACACCCTGCTGGTAAATTTTCAGACACGCTCTAATACCGTGTGATCTCTCGCAGATATCGATAGAGGAAATGTCGGCCGATCCAGCGCCACAGGCGGTCGCTCAGGAAGCCAAGGATGCCGATCGCGACGATGCCGGTGAACATCCAGTCAATGCGGAAGAACAGGCGAGAGGTCCAGATGAGATATCCAAGGCCAGAGTTGGCAGCGAGCATCTCCGCCGCCACGATGACGAGAAAGGACGAGGCAAGTGCAAGCCGCATGCCCACGAAAATGAAGGGTATGGACGCAGGAACGGTTACGTGGAAGAAGAGCTGTCTGGGGTTCGCGCCAAGCACTCGACCGGCGTCCAGCTTCTCCTGCGGGATAGACGTCACACCCGTAGCCGTATTGATGGTCACGATGAAGCCGGTAGCATACATGATGAGCAGTATCTTGGACGTCTCCCCTACACCAAACCATACCATGAACAGAGTAAGAAAGGCAATGGCCGGAATGAAGCGGAAGAAGTGGATAAAGGGATCAACGAGGGCCCTAAACAGCGGTGATATTCCGATGAACAGTCCTATGGGGATTGCAAGCAAGCTGCCTAGAGCCCATCCGACGAAGATACGTAAAAGGCTCACTGCAACGTAGCTGATGAGCGTTCCCTGGCTCAGCAGGTTGACCGCTCCGATCAGGACGGAAGTTGGCGTGGGCAGGAAAAAAGGGTCCACGAGATACATGGCCGTGAGTTGCCAAAGGATAATGAAGGCACCCACGCCTCCAGATGCGATTAGGGCATGTCGTCTCACTGGCGGTGCCATAGCACCAATACTTCCTCCTCGATGGCTTTTTGAATCTCTCGCGCAACCTCGATCAGAGCAGGATCGAGTTCATCCCGCGGGTAAGGTAGTTCGATCTCAAAAATGTCTCGGATCGTCGATTCGGGAGGAGCGGTCATGACCGCCACCCGTTGGCCAAGGAGCACCGCTTCCCGGATGTCATGCGTGACATAGATGAAGGTCTTCCCAGTCTCCTGCCAGATATCTACCAGCTCTTGTTGTAGAAAACGTCGGGCTTGAGCGTCTAAAGCGGCAAAGGGCTCGTCCATCAGAAGAATACGAGGATCAACCGCCAAGGCGCGTGCGATCTGCACCCGCTGTTTCATGCCCCCCGAAAGCTGAGAAGGATATTTATGTTCGTGTCCCTGGAGTCCCACCATCCGAATATGACGAGCCACCCGTTCCTTGCGTTCCTCGCGGCTGAACGGCAGGAAACGAAGGCCAAATTCCACATTTTGATGCACATTCAGCCAATCGAATAAAGGGGTTTCCAGGGATTGGAAGATCATACCCCGCTCACGGCTGGGGCCTCTGACGGGCCCAGATAGAGTGGTGCGGACTTCGCCATCAGTGGGAGATAGGATCCCCGCGATGATCTTGAGGATTGTGCTCTTGCCACAGCCACTTGGGCCGACGAGCACAAAGAACTCCTGCGGCCGAATGGAGAGCGTCACATTCTTGATCACCCAAGTGGCCTGGGGATGGCTGTCCTCGTAGACCTTTCCGACGCCCACCAATTCCACGCCTTCAGCGTTAGGGCTTGAATCGGCGAGACCCGTTCTTTCCGTCATCGTCTCACTTAATCCCCCAGGAAATCCCAGAGTACGCCACCCTCTGCATGGACAGGGCCGCTAATTCCCAGCAGATGGGCAAAGGTTGGAGCAACATCTGTCAGGCGATGGGGGTAACTGCGGCGATATCCCGAGCGTATCCCCGCCCCTCCCCAGAAGCTCATGGAGCTATTCTCATACGTCTTGTATCGCGCTGTAGGAAGATACGGTGTGTGATGCCCGACGACCAACTCGAGCGGCATCACGATGCCAGCCCCCACCCGTTCTGGCCGCAATCGCGCGCTCCGAAGAGAGTCTATCATTCCGTCCCATGTACTGTAGCCTGGTCGCAGGAAGAACACCACATCCCCTACTCGCTCAGCCGAAGCCCCGCTCAGGCATAGATCCTCCCGCCGACAGGCCAGCTGGATCACGGGATCGCCCGTCTCTGGATCGCGGATCGCGTACAGCGCGTCGATGATCCTCTGTCGAACAGCCTCATAATCCCTTCGGGGGACGATCCCCTCCGGCTCTCGCCCCTCTAGATTGACCCAAATGTGCTGAGGGTCAAGGTAAGGAACAGCGAGCGATCGATTTATGTTAATTCGATAGGTGCCTGCTTCCGCGTCCCAGTCATACTGCACCAGTTGCGCCGCGCGAAGAGCCTCTACGATGGAAACATACCGCCAGCATGGTAGGGCGCCATGATCGGAGAGGACCGCGATGGTGGTTTCACCGTCGTCGAAAGCGGAAATCATGTTGCCCACCAACTCATCGACGACACGGTACGCTTGGGCGTAGAAGTCCCAGGCATCCTTCCTGAGCTTGGGGGTGCTGTACGGGACATCCTCATCCAGGTACCCGAGCAGCGTATGATTTATCAGATCGATCAGGTGGAAGTGAAGGAAGAGAAGATCGAACCCTCGCGTGGATGCCACATGCTCCGCCGCCCGGGTCAGCCATTGGACCTGATATCCTGCTTGTTCGAGGATGATCTCGTAGCTCACGTTGGCCGGCCCATAGGAACGTAGCTCCTGGTCTACCGGGACATAGGGGCATTCAAAGCCTTCCACATAGGGACCGACCTTGGCGAAAAGTTCAGAGGCCAGCTCCTCCGGGTAGCTCCAGCCGCTGGCGCGCACAACGTCGGTGCAGTATAACTCCAAATGCCGGGCATCGGAGGAGAGATGGACGAGTTTAAGACGATATACTACTTGGTCCCCAAAAGGCCCTGCTTTTAACCAAGGGCTCCACTCTCCAGGCCGGAGCGTACAGAGCCTTTCCCCATCCCGGAGAACGTCCAATGAGCCATAGCTCCCCCCCGCGTCTCGCCGAATCATCACATGCAGCCGCTCCTGGAAGCCCGCCGAGCTATCGCCAATGGTGATCTCATCCCAGAGCAGACCATCCGGCTTTGGCTTCGGGCTGAGGCTCACGTAGGATATCTGAGCGGTGGGAAGGGTAAGCTTTGTGTGAACAGGCTCTCCGGTGGCGAAAACCCGAGACTTCGACACACGCCATGGTTCTCCGCCCGGCGTTACACCGCCCAGCACGATCTGCTGTTCATGCAACGATGGCCATCCTGTGGGATAGTTAAGAACAGCGGAAGAGAGGCCTTGGCGTGCAGCAGTTGTCCAGATAAGCTCCGCCTGAGAGCTGGTGGCTTGCTTATTGCGAAGAGGGTCATGCTCGCCGGCCATCATCGGCTCGCCAGGGAGATGGGAGGTGAAGCTGAAGATGCCGTGAGTGGCCGGCTCCGCCCCGCTGGCGATGGTAGTCCAATTTGTGGGGGTATCCGCAGGAATCGAAGGCAAGGCCTCAGCAACTACACCCCGCTCCATATGCCGCTTCAAATGCGGCATTAGGCCTTGGTCTATGAACCGCAAGGCCAGGGATAGCATAGCGCCGTCGATCCCAACGAGTATGACTCTCCTCACGCGCCGTTTGGCCACCTAAACCTCCTACAAGCGAGTGGACTCATCTGCGAAAGCATGCCATGGGCAATCCAGTCCGTTTCCAAAGACCGCCACACCTAAAAGGGATGATGCGGATCGGAAGATGAGCGAAGTTAGCACATCAAGGTAGGCTCGCGCCGGCCATCGGGCGAGCCTACCCTCGGCGTCAACGAAACATCTTGCCGGAAGCGTCCCGCGTGGCTCGGTTCGGCCAGGGTCGATCCCCTGCTCCGGGTGCCTCGAGGGCGCTGGCCTAGAGATCCACGCGGTCCGGAGCGACTTTGCGCAAGGGGTCGGGATCGACGAGCTTGTCCACATCGATGGGTTTGTCAACGACGTTGCGCTCCACCATAAACTCGGCCAGGCTCTTGAGCATCTCCACCTGGCGCTTCTGCAGGGTCATTTGGTAATTCTCGATCTTCATCACCGGCAATATGTCTTCTGCCGCCGCTCCCGTCCTCTTAGCGACGATCTCAGCACCCTCTTCCATGTTCTCGACAAGCCAATCGGTGGCCTCAACGAGGGCGGCGAGGGAGGCCTCCACCGCTTCCGGATTGTCCTGCAGGAAGTCCTTGTCCACGACGATGTAACCGAGCGTCTGATGCTTGGCTGCTGAATCATCCGTGAGGATCGTGATTTCCTCTACATCAGCGAGCTGCTTGGGCCCATCTGCCCAGATCCAGGCGGCATCGATCTGCCCCGAGCGCAATGCGGCCACGATCTCGAAAAGGCTGGTGAATTCGACCATCTCAGCGCTCTCGGGCGGGACGCCGTTGATCTCCAGATAGCGGCTGGTAATGTATTCCTGAACCGTGCTTCGGGCGACGCCTAAGCGCTTGCCACGCAAATCCTCAGGCCCCTTGATGTCACCCCGCACGGCCAGTTTGTGGAAGCCCGGCTCGGGCTCCATAATCACGGCAACAATGCGGAACTGATCTGCCGGGGCGCGCGTCAGCCCAGCGAAGTCGATCACCACGCCGAAATGCGTCCGGTCCGCAAGCACGGCATCCACAGTGTCTACCCCAAAGGAGAAAGTCTGTAGCTCTGCGTCCACACCGTGTTTTTCGAAGAACCCTTTTGCCACTGCGACGTCGATCTGCGCCCCCAGGATGAAGCTGTCCACCCCAAAACGCACCTGATATCGCTCCTGAGGTGGAGCTTGGGATGGGGCTTGGGGCTGAGCTTGGGGTTGGACCTGGGGTTGGATAGGCTGACACGCCGTTACGGTTAGCATCACCAGGACCAGGAACACGCCAATGGCTCTGAACGGAAGGAAGGCTCTCATCATCGTACCTCCTCACGTACGATATGCTGGTGTGGGAGGCACCAGCCTGCCCCCCACTGGGCGAGCGAGGGCTTTTGCAAACCTGGGGACTGGCCCAGAAAACGGACCCCGGGCGTCTCACTTCTTCTCCCAAGCCTGGGTGCTCTTCGTCACTTTCGCCTGCTGCGTCTCAGGATGTGTTGCGAGATCACGTCCGATCGTGTATAGCTCTCCGAGTAAATGAGGGGACGGCCGGTTTCGCCATATGCCGTTTGTCTTGTGAAAATCACCGGTGCCCCCTGGGATAACTTCAGTTTCTCGGCGACCCGCTTCGTCGCTCGACGCGCCTCAATTGTTGCCCAGGCCGTATCCAAAGTTTCGCCCCAGGCCTCCTGCAGGAATGACCACATATCTTCGCCAAACCGAGAGGGATCCAAGGGAGTGCCATTGATCTCTTGGGGAAGGTAATCGATCAGATAGATGGCTGGGACATCATCGGCAAGGTAAACTCGAGAGATCTGCCAGAAAGGGATCTCCTCCTCAAAACCGAGGGCTTGGCGAGCCTGGTCTGCTAATCTGCCGCGAAGCACTTCCCGATACTCGAAATCCGTCATGCGGCTCGTATACCCGGCCTCCCGGATGATCTCCGGAATTGGCCTGAGCTCACTCAGGTTGGCCCTGACCAGGCCCGCATTCGCACTGACAAAGGTGCCCACACCCCATCGGCGGATGAGGAGGCCGCTCGCTCGTAGCTCTTCCAGAGCCTCCCGCACCGTAGCCCGGCTAACCCCCAACAACGCGGCGAGTTGCTGCTCCGACGGTAATCGATCCCCAGGCCGATAACGCTCGCGGATGGCCTGCTCGATCCTCCGACGCGTCGCGGCTACTCGCGTGGTGAGCTCGAGCTTTGATTCCTGATCGTCACGATGTAAAAAAGTCCTAGAATGTGCCATTTTGGAGCCGATTGGTAAGAGGTCTGACGTCTGATCAATTTTGATTATATCACAGAAACGGAAGGGCCGTCAACAGGAGGCGTTCTTTGGTAGTGTATCCAAAATGTGTGGAAATTCCGCCAGGCCCATCGCAAGCCCACAGGGGAGGTGCGGAGGGACCTCCCTCCGCCAAAACATCCTCTTTTTCCGCTTTGCACCTGTCCTTTCCCGGCCTGATTCGGGTGGGCAAGGCCGGGCAGGCAAGTGAGGGGCGGAAACCAGGAAGTCTCTTTTGAGGGGCTGCGCCCCTCAAAGCTCCCTGCTGTATTTCCACCGAAAAAGATACACTACCCGTTCTTTCAGCTAGAATGTCGCCGAGGGGAGATCACATCCGCGGAGAAACAGGGCACCATCGAAGAGCGCCACAAGCGCTCGCGCCTCATGCAACATCGCTATCTACGCAGGCCCGCTTTCCCTTCGCTCACACCCCCTTGAGCGCCCCGGCCGTCAGGCCCGCCACGAAATACCGCTGCATCAGGAGGAAGACGAACACCACAGGCAGCGTGTTCAGGAAGGAGCCCGCCAGGATCGTGCCGAACGGCGTGAGATAGGGACCATAGAGAACTGCCACACCCAGATTCACCGTGTAGAGCAGCTTGTCCTGCAACACGATCAAGGGCCACAGATAGTCATTCCAGGCGCCGTTAAACGCCAGGATGCCCAGAATGCCGAACGCCGGCTTCTGAATCGGCATCACGATCCGCCAGAAGAGCCCGAACTCCGTACACCCATCGATGCGTCCCGCGTCCAGCAGCTCATCCGGAACGCTCAGCATGTACTGGCGCATGAGGAAGATGAAGAACGGGCTGGCCGCGAACGGCACGATGATCGCCCAGTAGGTGTTCAGCCACTTCAGCTTGGCCATCTCGATGAACAACGGGACCAGCAGGACCTGGAACGGGAGCATGATGCTCAACAACACGAAGAGGAATCCCGCCTTCTTCAACTTAAAGTCGTACTTGGCGAACGCGAAACCCGCCAGCGATGAGAGGAAGATACTGAGCAGAGAGCGGGTGATCGCCATGAAGAAGCTGTTGAACATCCACCGCCAGAACGGCAGCTCCTGAAACAGGTAGCGATAGTTCTCCAAATACAACGGGATAAAGCCCAAGACCATGGTGACCTTGCCCGGGTACAGGTTCGGATCCTTCAGGGTCTTGGGATAAAAGGTCAAAGGCCAGCTCCAGATCTCGGAGTTGGGCTTGAACGTGGACGCGATCATGTACACGTAGGGTGCAGCTGTGAGGACCACACCGACGAGCAGCAGGGCATTGATGACGATCGTCAGCACCAGATTCGTGGCGTGCATCCCCAGGGCGAAACGCCGCCTCTCGATACGCCTTTCCACCCGCGTGACTGCCATATCTCAATCCTCCCGGAATGCGCCGAAGAAGTACAGGTTGACCGCCGACAGGATGAAGACGATGACGACCAGGCTATAGCCGATCGCCGACGCATACCCCAGCTTGAAGTACTGGAAGCCCGTGTAGTACAGGTACATGGTCACCGTGAGCGTGGCATCGGAGGGGCCTCCACCGGTGAGCAGGAACGGCTGGGCGAACAGGTTGTAGGACCCGATGATGGACTGGATCACCACGAACATGATCACCGGCCGCAGGAGGGGGATCGTCACTCGCGTGAGCACCTGCCAGCGATTGGCCCCATCGATCATGGCCGCCTCTTTGAGCTCGTTCGGGATCCCTTGCAGCCCGGCCAGGAAGTAAAACGCGTTGAACCCACTCCAGGTCCAGACGCCCAGCAGGATGATCGCCGGCATAGCCCAACGCGTGGATTGCAGCCAGGGGATCCGCGGCAGCCCGATCATCTCCAGCGCGGTGTTGAGCATACCGTAATCCTTGTTGAGGACCAACACCCAGATCAGGGAGACGACCACAGCTGAGGTCAACACGGGGAAGAAGAAGGCGACCCGATACAACTGGGTAAACCGCCGCGCGAACCTGGAATCGAAGGCCAGCGCCAGGGCGAACGCGATGGGAAGCTGGATGAGGACGCTCCCCAACGCGAAATACGTGGTATTCCAGATCGACTTAAGGAAACGAGGGTCCTCCAGAAGGTTCCTGTAGTTCTTCAGGCCGACCCATTGGGGTGTGCTCAGGCCGGTCTGCTTCTGAAAGCTCAGCAGGAACGCGTAGATGACCGGGTACAGGGAGAACGCCAGGAAAAGCAGGAAGAAGGGGGCGATAAAGACATAAGGGGCAGCCTTACGCTGCTGATAAAACCACCAGCTTGCGATCCCTCGCCGCCGCTGTACTTTGACTGCCACTGATCACCTCCAAGGAAACGAATCCGCCATCCCTTGTCTGAAAGGGTCCTCCGGTTCGCCTTATGAACACGGGCCTGGCGATGCAGATGCACCGCCAGGCCCTCCAACGGATCAACCTGCGATGATGCGATCCACTTCCTCTCGGCAGGCTGCCATGGCCTCCTCCACCGGCATCTTCGTCTCCTCAGAGAGCACCGGTGTGATCACCAGGCGGCTGAAGGCATCCGTCACCTCGGGCCACCACGGCGAGTTATGCAGCGGCGGCATGTGCGGCGCCCCCGCCGTGATGAACTCGGCAGGCTTCTGGTTGTGGAAGTACGGATCCTCGAACTGCATGCGCGGGTCATCCCAGGCCGGCTTCCAGGTGGGGAACAGGTTCTGCATCTCGAATCCGAGCAGCACCCCGTCGTTGGTCAGATTGCAGTAGCGGATGAAGTCCCAGCACACGTCCGCGTACTTGGTCTGCTCCGTGATGCAGGTGCCCGTGCCGCCGTAGGTGCCGCTCTTGGCGCCAGAGCCATCCTCCCACAGCGGGAAGAGCTGCATCTCCCACTTGCCCTCCAGATCGGCCGCGTTGTCCTTCATGAAGCCCTGCATCCAGGGGGCCCCCAGGTGGATGGCGAACTCGCCCGCGGTCATCTGGCCATACCAGGCCTGGCCCTCCGCGCGCATCACCACGAGGTCATGCACCCACTTCCAATCGGCCAGCATCTTCATGGTCTTGACGCCGCCCTCGTTGTCGAAGGAGGGATTCCCCTCCTCATCGAAGAAGCCGTTGAAGGCCTGGGCGATCATCCACCAGTAATCCCATCCCGTCGGCGACAGCGAGACCCACTTCTTCCCGGTGGCAGCCACGTAATCCTTGCCCTTCTGGATCAGCTCCTCCCAGGTGTTGATGGGATACTCGATGCCGGCCTCCTCCAAGAGATCCCAGCGATAGAAGAGGAGACAGGCGTTGAGCTCGTTACCCAGGCCGTAGTTCTTACCCTGCCAGCTCCACGGGCTGAGCGCCGATCGCTCGTAGAGGTTCTCCTTGTACGGCGCCAGCCAGTCGTTCAAGGGCAAAAAGCCGACGCGCTCGCCTTTCACGTACTGGCCAAAGCGGGATATCTCGATGTCGGCGATGTCCGGAGCGCCCGTGCCGGCCACCAGCGTGGTCAGCACCTTATCGTGCATCTCCCGGTAGGCGATCTCCTGCACATCGATCGTGACCTCGGGATGCTCCTCCTTGTATTTCTCGGCCAGCGCGATGTACCATTTGTTTCGGTTCGTCGCGAATCCCCAGAACGTGAGATTGATCTCCCCCTTCGTCTCAGCAGGCTTGGCCTCCTCTTTTGCGGGCGCCGCGGGCGCCTGTCCCGAGGGGGCGCAGGCCGCCAGGACGGTGGCACCGGCCGCCACACCAGCCATGCGCAGAAACTCCCGCCGGCTGAAACGCTTGGCTTCTGAAGACATCTCAATCCCTCCTTGCTATTTCAAATGGGAAATCACTGGAAGGCATCCGATGACGATCGTTTCACCGACAGCCTTTGCTATCCGGCCAGCAACGTGTACAGCAGGACCCACCTCCTTTCTATCTCTGGCTCTCCGCCCGGCCTCGGGGAAGGCCGGGCCCCCAAACGATCGTGGAATGCCCGCCTCTCAGGGCCGCTGAAGCGGGCTACACGACTCACGAACGATCAAGCGGGTAGGCAGCTGGATCCGCTGGTGGACATCCGCTCGTCCGTTGAGCAGATCAAACAGGAGCTGAGTGGCCTGACTGCCCATATCCATCAGCGGCTGGCGCACCGTGGTCAAAGGGGGACGCGTCTCCGCCGCCGCCGGGATATCATCGAACCCGACCAGGGAGACATCCTCTGGCACGCGCAGGCCCAGGTCCCGCAACGCATCCAGCGCCCCAAAGGCCTCCGCATCATTGGAGGCGAAGATTGCCGTCGGGGGATCCGGCAATCGCATCAGCGCCAGGGTGCCCTCATAGCCGGCCCGTCGCTGGAAGTCCCCCTCGACGACCAGATCCGGATCGAAGGAGATCCCCGCCTGGGCCAAGGCCTGTCGATAACCCTCCAGGCGATCGGCACCGGCGCGATAATCCAGGAGGCCGGTGATGAATCCGATCCGCCGATGCCCCAGGCTGAGCAGATAGCGGGTCGCCTCCAGGGCCCCCTCCGTATTGGTCGCGGATACTGAGGGCAGGTCCGAATCGATCCCACGATGATCGATCAGGACGACGGGAAAACCCCGGTGGGCCAACGCCATCAGCACCTCACCGGAGGAGCGCGGCAGCACCAACAGCAACCCGTCCACCAGGCCTCGGCTGAGGATATTCAGCCAGGAGCGCTCCCTTTCCTCGTCCCTATGCTGATCCAGAACCGAATAGAGAATCAGGTCGTAGCCGGCCTCGTTCGTCGCCTCGCCCACCCCGCGCACGATCTCCATGGCATAGGGTGACGTGAAGTCGGGGATGACGAGGCCCAGGATGCCTGTACGCCCGCCGGCCAGCCGACGAGCGGAGGGATTGGCCACATAACCCAGCCGGCGAATGGCTGCTCGCACAGCCTCCCGCGTGGCCTCGGCCACGTCCGGCTTGTTATTGAGCACTCGAGAAACGGTGGAGACGGACACGCCCGCCTCACGGGCGACGTCCACGATGGTCGGAGCCCCATCCCCAGAACCACCGGAGGGGATTCGCTCACGCTGGCGACTCCTGTTAGGTCCTCTTGCCATGTAAGCTCTACATCTCCCATCTGACTTTTGATATGCTTACCGGTAGCGCTACCGGAAGCCCAAAATATCCTAGCACGACTCTTGGGACATGTCAAGCGCGTTCAAAAATGATAGCGTGTCCAGGTAGTCTCCCTCATGAGCATTGCCGGGGCAAGGGCGATTCATGAATCGCCCTCCATGCAGCGTTGCTCACAAAATGGCCTCCTGTGAGTCCACCAAACGAGATCCGAGAGCGTGTCTGAGGGTCTTCCTCAGCCACCGGCTCCACAGGGGGAGGTGTGAAGGGGGACTCCCCTCCACGGAGATCCTGCTTTTCCGGCCAGCGACTGCCTTTCTCGGCCCCTTCCGCGAGGATCTGGGCCGAGGCCGGGCAGATCGAAGGCGGAAAACGAACGGCAGCACGAGGGTCCTCGTGCTGCCGTTCATCACATTCCCTCCGACAGCGCTCGCCGTCGGGCTATCTCGCTAGATGACGCCCAGCTCCCGCCCCACCCGGGCAAAAGCCTCCAGGCCGAAATCCAGATCCTCCCGGCTCAACGAGGCCGACATCATCACCCGGATGCGCGCCGCCCCCATGGGGACCGTCGGATAGCCGATCGCCATAGCGAACACCCCCTCCTCGAACAGGCGCTCGGAGAACCGCTTCGCCAGGGGGGCCTCGCCGAGCATCACCGGCGTGATCGGCGTCTGCGACTGTCCGGTATCAAAGCCCAGACGCTGCATCTCCGCCTTGAAGTAGCGGGTGTTCTCCCACAACCGGTCCACCAGCTCCGTCGAGCTCTCCAGGATGTCCACCGCCGCCAGACAGGCCGCGGTGTCGGCCGGAGTCGTCGCGCTGGAGAAGAGGAACGGCCGCGCCTTCTGCCGCAGGAAGTCCACGATGCGCTTCTTGCCCGCGATCACCCCTCCCACGACGCCGAACGCTTTGGACAAGGTGCCGATCTCCACGTCAAACTTGCCATGCAGGCCGAAGTGATCGACGATCCCGCGGCCGCCCCGGCCGAGGACTCCCTCGCCATGAGCGTCGTCCACCATGGTGATGATCCCATGTGACTCGGCGATCTCGTAGAGCTTGTCCAGCGGGGCGACGTCGCCGTCCATGCTGAACACGCCGTCCGTGACCAGAAGGCCACGTCGATATTGGGGCAGATGCTCCTCGATCTTACGCAACGCATCGTCCGGATCACAATGCTCATAGACGATGATCTTCGCCCGAGACAGGCGGCAGCCGTCGATGATCGAGGCGTGGTTCAGCCGGTCGGAGAAGATCACGTCCTCCTTCCCCACCAGGGCCGGGATCACAGCCTGGTTGGCGCAGAAGCCGGACTGCACGAAGAGCGCATCCTCCACCCCTTTGAACTGCGCCAGGCGACGTTCCAGCTCGACGTGCAGCTCCTGAGTACCCGCGATAGACCGCACGGCCGCCGGTCCTACGCCCCACTTGTCCACCGCCTGCTTGGCGGCCTCCCGCAGCTTGGGATGATTCGCTAGGCCCAGATAGTCGTTGGTGCACAGGTTCAGCACCCGACGGCCATCCACCACCATCCAGGCGCCCACGGGGGATCCCATCACGCGAATGTTGATGTACAGCCCGGCCTCCCGGAGCCGCGCCGTCTCCTCATCGATGAAGCGCAGCTTGTCCTCAGCAACGGCACTCATCTATCCACCTCCTCGTCATATGGAAGCCTCTTCCTCACCGCAGATGTGAGGAATCAATGCTCCAGATCCGCCGGGTCCGGGAAGAGGACGATCTTACCGCTCTGTCCCGAGCGCATAACCCGAATCGCCTCCTCGAACTGATCCATAGGATACCGATGCGTGACGATCGGCGTCAAATCCACGGCTCCCGACGAGAGCAGCCCGCGAATGCGATACCAGGTATCCCAGATCCGGCGTCCCACGATCCCGTACACGGTGGCGCCCTTGAAGACCACGTGATCGGCCAGATCGAACGGGATCGGCGCACTGGGCAGCCCCAACATGGCCGCCTCGCCACCATCCGCCAACGCCCGGAACCCCTGATCGATGGCCGCAGCGGCACCGGACATCTCCAGCAGGACATCCACGCCCTCGCCATCCGTATGGGCCTTGACGAAGTCCACCACATCGACCTCGGCCACGTTGAGCGCGTAATCGGCCCCCAGACGACGCGCCAGGTCCAGCCGGTACGGGCTGATATCGGTCGCAAAGATGGTCTGGGCCCCGGCCGCCCGCACGACGGCGATGGTCATCAGCCCCACAGGGCCACAGCCGGTGATGAGCACATCTCGGGCGGAGACGTCCGTCGCGAAGGCCGTGTGCACCGCGTTGCCGAAATTCTCCTGGAGCGATGCCAACTCAGGCGGCATATCAGGCGGGTTCACCCAGATGTTCTCCACCGGCATGACCACGTACTCCGCAAAACAGCCATCCCGATCCACACCGATGATCTGGGTATCCTGGCATAAATGCCGGCGTCCCGTCCGACATTGACGGCAACGCCCACAGGTGACGTGGCTTTCCGCGGAGACATACGCGCCCTCCTCCACCTCGGTCACGTCGGCCCCGCACGCCACCACCGTGCCGCAGAACTCATGACCGACGATGATCGGCGGGCGTATGCGCTGCCGCGCCCAGGGATCCCATGCATAGATGTGTAAATCGGTGCCGCAAATCGACATGGCCTGGATCCGAACGAGGACCTCTCGCCGCCCCGGGCGCGGGACATCCACCAGGGTCATCTCCAGCCCAGGAGTCCGATCGGCTTTGATGATCGCCCGCATTCTTTCCGGCATGGCAGATCTCTCCTTCGAGTGTTCCTTGTGCGCAATTCCCTCACACGCTGAGCGGCTGAGCAGGAGGAGACGACGACCATGATCTTCCCTTCTGGTTACATCATACTAACATGCGGAAACCGATTCGACAATGATGTGGGCGGACAACAAGTCCTTTCGATTGTCCAAGGCCGTCATGCGCCCTTCCTCTCCTCGTTTGCCGCGCCCTGATGAAGATGCTAGAATATCTTTGATGGAAACCGAACGATCTAACACCAAGGCGGATGGTCCGCCTCAATCGAGGGAGCACGTCTCCCCAACACCGACGGCGCAGTCGCTCACGTTCCGCATCGTCTGTCTGGGGGACTCCATCACGCGAGGATATGGGCTTCCCGCTGGCCACGCTTGGCCGGCGCTTCTGGAGGCCGCCCTGCACGAGAGCCGAGAGGGCGCCATCTGGTCGGTGGTGAACGCGGGCGTCCCCGGCGACACGATCCTCCAGGGCCTGGCGAGGATGGAACGCGACGTGCTCATCCATCGGCCGGCCGTGGTCTTTGTGGCCTTTGGGCTGAACGATGCCCACCTGGCCCGCCGATCGACGGACGTACTACGCGAACAGGCGCTATGGCAGGAGGTTCGACGGAGCCGCTGGCGCAAGGCGGTCAGCCAGCTCCGCATGTACCAGATCGCCCGAGCGCGACTGAGATCCCTGCGCCAGCGAGCCCATCCAACCGTCCCGATCACGCCCGGCGACGAGGCCGCCCCCCGCGTCTCACTGCCCGCCTTTGCGCAAGCGCTGACCCTCCTGGTCGACCGCCTGAGGCAGGCGTTGCCCGGCGTCCACGTGCTCCTGGTCACACCCACCCCGATCACAGAGCGGTTCCATCCGGAGTGGACGCCGGACATGCGAGCGCATCAGCGTCAGCTCTACCACGCATACGTGGATGCCGTGCGGGAGGCCGCGGCCTCATTGCACACGGGCCTCGTGGACGCCCACGCGGCGTTCATCGAGCAGAACCTGTCCGAGCTCGTGGGGCCCGACGGCGTTCACCTCACCGCGGCCGGACAGGCTCGACTGGCAGATCTGGCCCTCCACGCGCTCACCGCAACGACGCCCGCCGAGGCCCGGATCCCGGACCAGGAGAGCATCAGGAGGATAAGATGAAACGCTGGCCCCCTCCATGGCCAGATATCACGGATCCACGGGTGCTGGATGCCATCCGGCGCGTGCCAAGGGCGGAGTTCGTGCCACCCGAGGTGCGCGAGCACGCCCTCTCCGACCTGCCGCTCCCCATCGGCTACGGGCAAACCATCTCGCAGCCCTACGTGGTAGCTCTGATGACGCAACTGCTCCGGCTCACGCCCGAAGATCGGGTCCTGGAGATTGGAACGGGGTCCGGCTATCAGACCGCCATCCTGGCCGAGCTGGCCCGAGAGGTCTACAGCGTGGAAGCGATCAAGGCGCTGGCGGAGTCCGCCCGAGAGCGACTGCAAAGGCTCGGCTATACCAATGTACATATCCGCCACGGGGACGGCGCACGGGGCTGGCCAGAACACGCCCCTTACGATGCCATCATCGTCACAGCCGCGCCAGAGCAGATCCCGGCCGCCCTGGTCGCGCAACTGGCCGAGGGAGGGCGGATGGTCATTCCCGTGGGCCCGGAGTTCACAGAGCAGATGCTCTATCTTGTGGAGAAACGACAGGGCCGAATCCACTCACAACCCATCGCCCCGGTCCGCTTCGTGCCGCTGGTCAGCCCCGCGCCGGCCGTCGGTGGCGATGAATCTGGAGGCAAGACAGATGAATCCCAAGGATGATCTCCCCCAACGAATCGTCGTAACCGGCGCCCAGGGTCAACTGGGCAGGGCGCTGTGCGCGCTGTTGCAGGACGCCGCGCTGCTGGCCATCGACATCGACGAGGCGGATATTCGAGATGGCGATCAGGTGATCCCGCTGATCACCGCGTTCCGCCCCGATGTCGTCATCCACGCGGCCGCGTGGACGGACGTGGATGGGGCGGAACAGAACCCCGACGAGGCCTACGCGGTCAACGCTCTGGGCACCCAGAACGTGGCGCTGGCCTGTCAGCAGGCGGGCGCGGCCATGGTCTACATCAGCACCAACGAGGTGTTCGACGGCCGGGCCACACGCCCCTATCGGGAGTGGGACACGCCCTCGCCGATCAGCGTCTATGCCCACTCCAAGCTGGCCGGTGAGCGCATCGCGCAGATGCTGCTCAACCGCCTGTACATCGTGCGCACGGCCTGGGTGTACGCCCCGGCCGGCAATAACTTCCCCAGCAAGATCATCGCCGCGGCCGACCGATTGGGCGCCTTGCGCGTCGTCAACGACGAGATAGGGAATCCCACTTACGCGCCTGACCTGGCCGAAGGGATCGTGCAGCTCATCCGCACCGGCCGCTTCGGCATCTATCATCTCACGAACGAGGGCACCTGCTCCCGCTTCGAGTGGGCGTGTGAGATCCTGCGCATGAGCGGACGGGAGCACGTCCCCGTCACCCCTATCCCCTCCAGCGAGTGGCAACGGGCCGCGCAGCCGCCCCTGCGGGCGATCCTGGCCAACACGGCAGCGGCCGCCCTCGGCATCCGGCTCCGCCCCTGGCAGGAGGCGCTGGCCGACTACTTCGCCGCCCGCCCGCAAGAAGGCCCATGACGCCCATCCCATGAGCGAACGGCCCTTCGCATCCATCGTGATCCCGAACTACAACGGGGAGCGATTCCTCCCCACATGCCTGAACGCGCTGCGCGCGCAGGACTACCCGGCCGATCGATTCGAGGTGATCGTCGTGGACGACGCCAGCCGGGATGGGTCGCTGGATCTGCTCAAACGGGAATTCCCCGAGGTGCGGGTGGTAGCCCTGCAACGGAATCGAGGGCTGGCGGCGGCGTGCAACGCGGGGGCCGCCGTCGCGCGCGGGGATGCGCTGGTCATGCTCAACAACGATACGGAGGCCTCCCCCGGCTGGCTCTCCGCGCTGATGAGCACGCTCATCGCCCATCCCGAGGCCGGAGCCGTGGCCTCCAAGATGCTGCTCTTCGACCGGCGGGATATCCTCCACTCCGCCGGCGATATGTACGGACGCGACGGGATCCCTCGCAACCGGGGCGTGTGGGAACGAGACGAGGGACAATACGATGAGGATCGCCAGGTCTTCGGCGGATGCGGCGGAGCGGTCGCCTATCGCCGGGACGCCTGGGAGGAGGCCGGAGGCTTCGATGAGCAGTTCTTCATGTACCTGGAGGATGTCGACCTGGCCTGGCGCCTGCGGCTATTGGGATGGGAGGCGCTGTTCGCCCCCGAGGCCCGCGTCTATCACCACTTGAGCGCCACGGGCGGCGGCCCCCTGGCCAGCTACTACACCGGCAGGAACACGTTGTGGGTGCTGGCGCGAGACGTGCCCGGCCCCATCCTGCGCCGCTATTGGCCGCTGATGCTGCGCGCGCAGCTCCGCATCGCGTGGGAAGCCGCTCGCGCCTGGCGAGGCGCGGCCGCTCGCGCCCGCCTGCGAGGCCAGGTGGCCGGCATCCTCGGCCTGCCGCGCATGCTGGCCCAACGGCGAGAGCTGCACGCGCGACGCCGCGCCTCCATCGCCGACCTGGAAGCGCTCCTGGTATGAGGCCGGCCAGAGACGAGGCTTAACGCCGCCTTCCCCATTACCCCCTGTTCTCCCCGATAGAGTACCCCTGGAGATCCCTCCGCCGTTAGCTGAAGTGTAACGCCATTCCAAACCTGATAGCGTATCTTTTTCGGTAGAAACACAGCGGGGAGCTTTGAGGGGCTATGCCCCTCAAAAGAACTTCCCGGTTTCCGCCCCTCACCTGCCTTGCCCAGCCTCATCCGCCCGAATCAGGCCGGGAAAGGGCAGGTGCAGGGCGGAAAAGAGGACGTTTTGGCGGAGGGAGGTCCCTCCGCATCTCCCCTGATGGCTCGCGATGAGCGTCATGGATCGTCTCGCGGCATTTCCATCCTTTTGGATGCACCACCCCAAATCCACAACGTTTGACGATTAAATGCAATTATGCTATGCTCCTGGTGAGCGATAAGCAGCCTGTGAGGCTGCAGAGCCGCGTAAGTTCGGAGGACAGGACGATCAGAACACCCTGTCCGGCCCCGGTATCGGCGACGCGTTCCAGCACATTTCTCCTCCACGCCATACCCGCAGCGAACGGCTCTCTCCCCTCGTAACCAGTCCGCTCGCCAGGAACTCGCTTCATTGCGTCGGTTCCAAACAGGAGGGTGCTGACATGCTCCAATGTTTCCTTTTCGGCGAGACCCAGTTTCTGGTCGACGGTGAAGCGTTGGACCCCCATCCCCCGCAAAAGACCCAGCTCCTCTTCTGCTATCTCCTGCTGCATCGAGACCGCCGCCACCCGCGCGACGTGTTGATCACCACGCTGTGGCCGGATCGGGATGAGCAAAGCGCCCGACGTTGCCTCAGCACGACGCTGTGGCGGCTGCGCCGCGCGCTGCACGAGGACCGGCAGGACATCACCGCCCTGCTGATCAGCGGCGATACCATCGGCTTCAACCGCCAATATCCCCACTGGCTGGACGTCGCGATCTTCGAGCAAACCTGCCTCGCCGTGCAGCAGATCCCTGGGCGAGATCTGTCCCCCGTGCAGGCCAAAGGGCTCCAATCCGCCGTGGATCTCTATCGAGGAGACCTTATGGAGGGACACTACGACGATTGGTGCCTGGTGGAGCGGGAACGCCTGGCCGGCCTCCACCTGCAAGCCCTCGGCAAGCTGATGAGCTACCACCGGCACCGCGGGGAGGTCGCCCAGGCCATCACCTATGGGCAACGCATCCTGGCGATCGACCCCCTGTACGAACACGTTCATCGGGAACTGATGCGCCTCCACTACGAGGCGGGCAACCGCGCGGCCGCGCTACGCCAGTACGATCAATGCAGGGCGCTGTTGGCGACGGAACTGGGCATCCAGCCCATGCCGGAGACCACCAAGCTCTACCAAGACATCCGCAACGGGATGAGCACCGCGACCCAGCTCACGCGGCCGCAGACGAGGGAGTATCCGCTCGCCCTGCGATCCGAGGCGGCGACGGATCCAACCCTCTACCACGCCCTGGTTCATCTCCGCGAATGCCAGGCGCAACTGAACCACGCTACCCGCCAGCTCGAACGCGCGGTGGACACGATGGAACGGCTGATCCGCCAGCGCGCCCTCCCCCCGGAACAGCCTCCGCACCCACGTCGTCTGCCATAGCGCCTCTCCCTCTCCGTAGCGAGCCTGTCACACGGCCGTGACACCTGTGTGAGACCGGCTAGACGCCCTCCTGCTATAGTGAGGGACGTCGGGCTCACCCTGTGAGGAGGGGAATCATACCGAAACAAACGTTTGACTCGCGAGGCGGGCCCCTCCTCGAAGAGGGGCAGGTGCACTCTTTCGTCGTTCGGTTATGGCGAGAGCGCAGAGAAAGCCCTGACCTCTGCCCGGAATGGCGTGGTCGCGTCGTCCATGTACAGAGCGGTCGCTCTATTCACTTTTGCGATCTGGCTGATCTGATCGCGTTCCTACAACAGCAATCGGGATGGTCGCCCACGCCGGGCTCCCGCCAGACCGCCGATGATCCCCCTCCCCCGTGAGAGGTGCGGATGTCGCAACAGGCTGGCCACATCGTAGCGCAAACGATCGGGCATGTGCTTGCCATCCTACAGGAGGACCTGCCCGCCGACCTGCGCGCCCAGCTCCGAATGGCTCCCCACGTCCCGGGGATGATCAGCCATCTCCCCTACATCAGCATCTCCGCCGAATCGAAAGCCGGACGGACGACCGGCCTTGGCCGCACGATCGGGCTGAAGCGAGATCGCGTGGATGATTCCCTCATCGACCTGGGGTACGTCACGGGGGACGCCGGAACGTGCCGATTCACCCTCTCCCTATGGGCACTCACCCGCCCTCAACTGGATCACCTGCGAGGCGCCGTGGAGACGCTTCCGTGGGTCCGTCGCGAGCGCACCTGGGAGGAGCCGGAAGGCACGCTGAACCGAACGAATTTTCTGCGATGCCGGCTGGACAGCGTCTCCCCCGGCATCGCCACCCCCCTCCCGCCGCTCCCCCCTCACATCACCATCCGGGCGCTCCGCCTGAACCTGCGCACAGGCCCTTCCACCAGCTTCGATCGCGTGGGGCGGGCCAACCGCGGCGATCAATTCGAGCTGCTGGGGCGCAACGAGGATGGAACCTGGGTACAGGGGTGCTGCTTTGAGGGTCAGATCGTGTGGATGGCGACCCGGTTCGTGGAGACCTCCATACCGCTGTCCCTGATCCCGCAGGCTGAGGACATCCCCACCCGCTCGACCACGCGCCGTCGCCGGAGCCCCTCTCTGGATGAGGAGGGAGAGCTTCCGGACGAGGAGGCGACGCGAAACGCCGGGATCGACGCCGGCACGGCGATCCTGGCCACATCCCCGCCCGTCACCACGGTGTGGCGCCAGGACCTGCATTTCGTAGCCCACCTGGAGGCCACCCAGGAGCCATTGGTAGCGGCCGGGGAGCCCATCGAGGAGATCCGCATCCTCCGCCATTTGCAGGAAGGGGATCGCGTTCTGGATACGGAGCGAACTCGGCGCTTTGCCGACCACGAGGAGATCGTGGACGAGTTTCCGGACTAGGCACGGCATCGCCGCCTTCGATCCCAGCACCCCGTGGCGCGCCGAGATCGAAGCGGAACGGTATGGCCCCCATGGAATCCATCGCCATGGGGTGCTCATGAGGGTACAGGAGGAACGATTATGGCAGAAGTCATCACCGAAATGGTGCTGCCAGGGACGTACATCGAGGTGCGCGCCGAGGGGCTGATCAGCGTCGGAGGCATCGTCACCGGCCGCATCGGCATCGTCGGCACGGCCGCACGAGGGCCGATCATGACGCCGACCAGCCTGGGCTCCTACAGCCAGGCCAAAGAGATCTTCGGCGACTATGACGCCTGGCAGGACGGCGACAGCGACGAGCTCACCCTGGTGCGGGCGCTGGAGCAGATCTTCAACAACGGCGCCACGGATGTACTGGCCGTGCGCGTGAAGGGGAGCGACCCGACGGGCGCAAGCGTAAGCCTGCCCGACGTGGACGACGACAACCAGATCACCATTACCGTCACCGACCTGGGCTCGTGGGCCAACGGGACCACCGCCGAGGTGCGAACCGTGATCCTGCGGGAGCGCCGAACGTTCACCGTCTCGGGCAGCGATCCCTTCAACGCCGCGCGCACCACGCTCCAGCTTCCTCACACGAATCTCCGACGGCGCGGCGGGGCCTCCGGCTCCCTCACGGCCGCTGACATCAGCGTACGCAACCGGACGACCGGCACAACCTACAACCTGGACCCCTCCCCCGGCGCGGGCGAGTTCTCGGTCGAGGCCTCCACGGGGGTGATCACCTTCGGCGAGGCGCAGACCGCCGACGATATCCTGGAGGTCACGTACTATCGGGAGGCGACCGAGGTCGTCTTCACGCTGCCCAACGGGCTGCAGGAGATCTACACCGATATGGCCAACGCCGGAGCGCTGAACACGGCACTGGCTTCTTCCAACTTCTTCACCAGCACGGTGGTGAGCAGCCCCAGCGACAAGGCGCTGAAGACGGGCACGTACACCTTCGGCGGGGGAAGCGACGGTGCCGACGCCAGCACGGTGGACTATCAGGAGGGGATCGCCCTCTTCGAATCGGAGGATATCAACTTCGTGTTGGCCGCCGGGCAGGGCACGGAGATCGCCTCCGTCCTCACCGGTCACTGCGAGACGATGGAGAACAACGGTCGGGAGCGCATCGCCATCATGGGCAGCAACCTGGGTGAGGAGGTCTCCGATATCCTCGGACACCTCAGCTCGCTGTCGGACGATCGGCTGATCTTCGTGGCGCCCGGGATCAAGGCGGTGGACGCGGCCGCCAGCGCCGCGCAGCGGACCCGGGTCGAGGTCACCCTGCCGGGCGCGTACGCCGCCGCGGCCGTGGCCGGATTACTGGCCTCGCTGCCCGTGCATCACAGCCCCACCAACAAGACGCTCTCCATCGTCGGCCTGGAGCAGGAGTTCCTCCGCCCGGAGCTGAAGCAGTTGGTGCAGGGACGGGTGTTGGCGCTGGAGAAGAAGAACGGCTACCGGGTCGTGCGCGGGATCACCACCGACACGGGCGCCTTCCAGCAGATCACCACCCGGCGTATCGTGGATTACGCCAAGATGGGCATCCGCATGGGCAGCCTGCCCTACATCGGCCGGCTGAACAACGAGCGAGTACGCAAGGCGCTGCGGGGGACGCTGGACGGCTTCCTGACCACCATGGTGCTGGACGAGGCGCTCACCGGATACGAGTTATCGGTGACGGCCACCCGGGCGGATGAGATCGCCGGACGCTGTCTGGTGACGGTCTTCCTGCGCCCGACCTTCAGCATCGACTACATCAAGGTCACCATGTATCTGGAGTGAAGGATCCTCAAACCCTTCGCGATGGGAGAGTTTGTAGGGGCGCCCCTCGTGGTGTCCAAATCAGAGATAATGCAGGCACCCCAATCCGGGGCAACCACAAGGATTGCCCCTACGAGCCCTGGGGAAGATGGACAGGAGAGAAGCGATGCCAAACACCAACGTGTTTACAGGGGCGGATGGCTCGATCACGCTGGCGGGCCCGCAGACCGACGAGGGCAGCAAGGCGCAAGAGGTCGTCGACGCCTATCAGCTCACCCCCATCGGGCGGGCTACCGATGTGCGGGTCGAGGTCACGTCGGATATCAAGCCGTTCCATGAGCTGGGGCAGCGATATCCGACCGAGCTACGCCCGGGGAACGTCAACGTGCGCGGGACCATCGGCCGCGCGTACATCAACGGCGCGCTGCTGAAGCTGCTGTTGGGCGACGCGGCCACCAGCCGCCCGGCCGGGAGCTGGGTCCAGCCCGCGTTCAACATCACCCTGATCCTGGAGAACCCGGCCTTTCCGGGAACCCGAAACACCATCACCATCCATGAGGCCAAGTTCGCCAGTTGGGGCTACGGCATCCCGGAGGACGACTTCGTGATGGAGTCGGTGGAATTCCAGGCGCTGTACATCAGCGTTCAGGACGAGGAGGGAAGCTGATGGGGGATGATCGACGATTGACGGAAGACGAAGATCTAACGTTCGTCTTCCGTCCTCCGTCTTTCGTCCTTCGTCTAAACGGAGCAGTGCCATGGTTCTGACGGCCGAAGAGCTGCTGGCAGGGAGTGAGGTACATCACGAGGTGACCATCCCGGCCGAGCTGTTGCACCCGAACGGGGAGGCGACGTCCGTCGATGAAGAGGCCACCGTGATCCTGCGCCCTCTCACCGTTCGCGATCTGCAGCTGATCGTCAAGGCGGCGCGAGAGGACGATCTGCTCACCTCGGCGCTGATGGTGCAGCGCGCCCTGGTGGAACCCGAGCTCAACCAGGCTCAGGTGACGGCCATGCCCGCCGGCCTGCTGCGCTACCTGGCCGATCAGGTGAACCGCATCAGCGGCATCGGCGTGACGGCCGACACGATGGATCACCTGGTGCAGGCGCCGCTAGCCCGGGCCTGCTTCATCCTGGCTCGCGAGTTCGGCTGGACCCCCCAGCAAGTGAGCGAGATGACCCTGGGGCAGATCCTGCTCTATCTGGAGATGCTGAGCGACGGCCGCGCGGCCGAGGAGGCCCGGTGAGCCCGTCCTCCTCTCGCCGCCCGCCCGATTGGCCAATCACGCCCCTGGAAGCCCTGTCGGCCCCGGCGCGTCGCCTGCGAGCCGTCGCCGACGACGCGACTCGTCGCCAGGTGGACGCGCTGCGCGCCGAACTGGCCAACCTGGTCGATCTGGACGCGCCCTGGCTGCGAACGGAGACCGACCCGCTCGGGCGGTTCTCCGTAGACGAGGGGCCGGGCTTCGCCGAGGCGCCACCGCCGGAGCCCGGCCATCTGGGACGCCCACAAGCGACATGGCCCGCGCGCGGGCACCCGGCCGGGAGACGGGAGACGCGAACGGGGGTGCGCCCCACCGCATCAGGAGCCACGCCCGCCGGTCGCACCACCGATCTCCTCCGGTCACCGCAGCGTTCCGGGGGGGCGGCCAGGTCATCGGCACCCCCCAGCCCGACATCGACAGCGCCGGCCGGCACTCCTAATGAGCGACCTGAGGCACCTGACGCGCGATCCGCCCGGATGAGAAGACGTCCACCAGCGGGGCAAGCCACGGCCACGATCGGGCCATCGCGGGAGCAGACGCCTTCCCCCGCGACATCAGCCATCGCACCCAACGAGCAAGCCAGATCGCCTGAGGAATCTCCCGAGCTGGCCGCGTGGGCGAGGAGACGATCACGACCAGCCCTGTTCGCGGCGGCACGCACGCCCATCGGAGGCCCAGGGCTCCCCCGACGCCGGCTGGCCCAGCGAGCCATGGGGGACGCGCAGGCGGCCGAGCGCACGTCGAGTCCTCAACCCCAACGGGGCGAGGGCGAAGCGGCGAGCCCGGCCGGAGAGGAGACGACGGGACGACCGTCCCGAAAGGACGCAGCCTTCCAGCAGCACGCGGCGCCCCCTATGCCCTCGGCCAACCTCCACCTGCTGGCGCAGTTGACCGAGCGCTGGTTCGCCGCCCGCCAAACGAACACGGCTCCCGGGCGCCCGAGCGGCCTACCGGCCCCGGAGCTATCCCCTCCGGGCCCGGGCATGGCAAGGAGCCCCCACGCGCATACACGGCCATCGCCACGGGGGATCATATCCTCTCTGGAGGAAGCGCTGCAGCCGTCCGAGCCCGGCGATCCCACCACCTGGCAGTGGATCTCGCCCATCGCCGGCGCTGCCGCTCCGGGGGCCAACGGCGCCGTACCGGTCGCCAGCAATACCATCCACCTGACCGTACAACCTCCCCCATCGCTGGAGACGCTGGATCCCGACGAACTGGCGGACCTGTTAGGCCAGATCTTACGACGGGAAGCGCGGCGGTATGGGATTCCGATGGTGTGATGCTGGTGCGTATTACGTGTTGCGCATTGCGTATTGCGTGTTACGTAACTACGCAATACGCAACACGCAATATTGTAAACACGCAGAGCCTACTCGTACACAGAAACGAGCGTATGAATCCCTATGAACATTAAACCCATCCTCGACAGCTGGGAGATCCCTCGTATCGAATCCATCCGCATCCGGGAGCGCCGGGTGTGGGCGGAGCATCCTATCCCGGGACGGCAGGGCAGCGTGTTCCAGGACCTGGGCACGCGGCCGGCTGCCATCGTCATCACTGGCAGCCTGGCTGGCGATGAGATGCGCGATGAGTTCCTGGAGACGGTGCGGGAGAAGTTCCAGGCCGGGGAGCCGGTGACCTTCGCGGCCGACATCACCACGGCCACCCAGATCCAGTACGTGGTGATCGAGGATTTGCAGTTCGCGGAGGTGGCCGGATCACCGGACAGCTTCCGCTATACCATCGTCCTGCGGGAGAGCCCGCCGCCGCCACCACCAGGCGGCGCGCCCGACCTGGATGCCGACCTGCTGGATCAGGCACAAGGCTTGATCGGCGATATCGGCGATCTCACCAACATCCTGGACGCGCTCGGCAGCATCCCCGACTTCGGCAATCCGGTCCCGCCGCTTCAATCATCTCTGGATCAGTTTGAGAACGTGGCCAGCGGGCTGTCCGAGGCGACGACCACGCTGCGTAATCTCTTCGGCATCTCAGAATAGGCGAGGGAACATGGCAAGCGTCCTGGAAACGCTCACCGGCCTAGCTCTGGACCCCTCGGTTATCTCGGCCCTCCAGTCCGACATGACCGGGGTGGCCGGACGCGTGCCTTCCGTGCCCACCTCCGACCTCCAGCAGATCACCACGCTGGTGGGCCAGATCGCGCTGCCGGACCAGCAATCGCTGTTCGGCGACGGGGCCGCCCTGCTGGGAAACCTGGTCGCCACCGGCCTGCGCTCCCCCGATGAACTCTGGTCACCGATCACCGACTCACTGGACGGGCTGGAGCAAGCATTGGCCATAGGGCTCCAGACGCCCATGACGGGAGCGTTCGACCAGATCCAGGGCATCCTGACGGCCATCCCGGACGATCCGACCGCTCTGCTGGGTTCCCTGGCCGGGCCGCTCCAGCAGGCCGCGAGCGCCCTCAGCGAAAGCCCAGATCTGCAACGGGCCATCGAATTCATCAGCAAGATCAACGACTTGCGCGCCCAACTGGACGCCGCGCCGGCGCAACTGGCCACCCTGTTCCGGGATCAGATCCAGGCCGCGATAGACGAGGCGCTGGCCCCGGTATCCCCGGTAACCAGACAGCTCGATGGGTTCCTGACCTCGCTAGACACACGCCTCCAGACGCCCCTGCTGGTCAGCCGGTATGAGGCGATCCTGCTGAAGCTCATCCCCTCCAGCGGCCCCTCGCTCGCCGAGGCGATCGCCACGCTCGATTTCGCCTCAGAGGAGGCGGTGGCAACGATCGATGGGCAGCTGAGCGTAGCCCGCGTGCTCCTGGAAGACCTCGGCCGGGAGGCGGAGGAGCGTTTGGGGGAGGCCGCCACCCTGGTGCCCCTCTTCAACGTGGAGGCATGGGGACAGCGGCTGGCCTCCGCCGCCACACTCGCCGCATCCGGGCAGGTGAACGACCTCACTGACATCCTGAGCCGCTGGCAGGACGGCCTGGTACAGGCGCAAACTCTCGTCGCTGACCTCTCGCTGGACCACGCGCTCCAGCCGCTGCGAGACCTGGTGACGCAGCTGCAGTCGTTGCTGGACGGGTTCAACCTGGACCAGGTCAAGGCCGCGCTGCAGACGGGGATCCAAACCATCTCCAACCTGGTCGAGATCGTGCGGCAGGCCCAGGTCGATATCCAGGCCGGGCTCCAGATCCTGGCCAACAACATCACCCAGGCCATCGATGCCATCGACCTCAGCCTGGTCACCGGGGCAGTGGACAACGCCCTCTCCGCAATCGACCCGGTGATCACCCAAATCGAGGGACTGATCGACACGGTGTCCACCCAGCTCCAGGGTGCGCTGACCAGCCTGCAAAGCGAGCTGGACACGCTGCACACCAACCTGACCGATCCCAGCGGAAGCTTCCGCCAGCCGATCGAGAACTTCCTGAACGCCATACGGGACGCCATCCCCGACGACATCCCGGAAACCCTCGAGGGGGTGGGACAGACCATCGCCGACGCCGTATCGGGCCTGGACGAGATTGCCTTCGACCCTGTGTTCGACGTGGTGGTCGCCGAACTGGAGAATATGCGCCAGGAATTGCAGCAGATTGACGTGGGCAGCCTGAACGAGCTTCTACGGGCCGCTTTGGCCGCCGCGCTGGCCGTCTTCCAGGCATTCGATTTTCAAAGCGAGGTGGAGGAGTTCCTGATCGAGAAGTTCGACAGCGCCATCGAGGAGGTAAGCGAGCCGATCATCCAGACCCTGCAGGAGCAGGTCGATGGGATCATGGATTTCCTGCGGAAGAACGACCCCGCCATGCTGTTCGAGACGACGTTGGGCATCACTGACGCCTACGACGAAATGGTGGCCCAGCTGGACAGCTTCCGCCCCTCCCAGGCGTTGAAAGACGTGCTCGCCCCCATACGCCAGATCGCCGATCAGATGGAGGCGTTCACCCCCAGCCAGGTGCTTCAACCCATCCTGGGGCCACTGGAGGATCTCCATCAATTCGTGCAGGGCCTCTCGCTTGATCCCGTTTTCGCCCAGTTACAGCAGCTATTGGATCGTCTGGCAAGCCAGCTGGCGGAGCTGGACATCGCCAAGTTCATTGACCAACTCGACGAGGTAATCGGCCGGGTGCGTCAAAGGCTGAACGACCTGCTCACCGTGGATGGCCTGCTGGACTTCCTGCGTCCCATCCACACGGCCGTCATGGACGCGCTCAATACGCTCGATCCCTCCGTGCTATTGCAACCACTCACCGATATCCGCCAGACGCTCTTAAACGCGATCGATGCCGTGGACACCAGCGCCCTGACCGACGCCTTCAACCAGATCGGGAGCATGATCGACGGGCTGAAGCTGCCGAACCTGCGCAGCGACCTGCAGACGAAGGTCCAGACGCTCACCGCCGGGCTGACCACCCTGGACCTGCCCGGCAAGTTGACGCAGCTACGCGCGGCCCAGCAGGCGATCCAGGCGGCGCTGGAGGCCCGCGGCGAGCAATCCGACCCGGAAGCCGAGCGCAGGCGCCAGATGCTGCTATACACGGCTCAGGCGTTGGACCCGCTGCCGATCCTGGCCAGCGCCATCGAACGGTTCCGAACTCTGGAGAGCGCATTGAACGCGTTGGCGAGCTCGCTGGACACGCTCCTGAGCGACGGCGGCCCGCTCCGCCAGCCGCTGACGGCGCTATCCGACCGCCTACGTGAGGTCGCCCTGGGCATCACCGAAGGCGCAGCCGACATCAAGCAGGCCCTGCGCGATGCCATCACGCAAGCCTACCAGGCGCTGGGGGTGGACACGATCCAGGCCATCTTCGAGCAGGTGAAGGCCACCTTCCAATCGTTCAGCCCGGAAAACCTGGAGGCCACCCTCAACGAGTTGCTGGCGCCGGTGCGCAACTTCCTGGACAACCTCCCGGACCCCAGCGCCATCCTGAACGACGTGGGCACGGCCTTCAACGACCTCAAAACCCTCATTGACCCCGGATTGCGCGATCTTCTCAACCAGGTGCGCATCAGCATCCAGCCGATCCTGGACGCCATCACGGCGAAGATCGGCGCACTGGATCCCAGCGCCATCCTGGGCGAGTTGGATGCCAAATATACGGCCATCGTGGCTTTGAAGGATCGGCTGTTGAACAAGCTACAGGCGGTGATCGATGGGCTGGATGCGCCCTACCAGCAGGTGGTGCAGTTGATCGACGATTTGAACCCGGGCACCGTGTTGGTGGAGCCCTTGTCCGCCACATACCAGGCCATCCTGGACAAGATTGAGGGCATCGATATTCGGGCCGTCTTCCAGCCACTTCTGGACGCGCTGAAGGCGCTGCGAGACGAGCTGGTGGCTGGGATCGACCGCACGGTCATCGCCTTTGAGTCGTTCCTTGCCGCCGCTCCGACAGGGGCGATCGGAGCGACCGTCTCCGTATGATGCAGGAAGGGACTGTGCACAAGGCATTCGTTTACGTAGACAGCACCGATGAGGCCGGGCAAGCCGCCGTTGCCGCGGGAGTCACCGAGGTACTGGCCGTGTACGGCGTGCGCGTGCTGGTACGCGCCACCGAGGAGCAGCTTCAGGCATTGGAGGAGGCTGGCTTTCAAGTGGAACTGGCCGACGAGATGGATCGGCTCACGTTGCCCAGCGTCATCATTGACACCACGGCCGAGCCGACCCGGGCCGCTGCCCCCCCTCCACCGGGGTGGCGCACGCGCGCGGCCCCGGACGAACCATCCTACTGGCTGGTGCAATTCGTGGGGCCGCCACAACCCGAATGGATCGAGGCGGTGCGGGACGCGGGCGCCGACATCATCGGCCCTATGCCGGAGAACGCCATCCTGGTCCGCATGACCCAACCCCAGGCCGATGCCGTTGCGCAACTCGAGCACGTCCAGTGGGTGGGACCATACGAGCCGCTGTACAAAATCCACCCGGAGCTGATCGGCGAGGAGGGCCCTCTGCCCGCGACCGAGGCGAGCCGGTTGGCGGAGGTCGGTGGAGCGGAGACCCGGGCGACCGCGGAGCGAGTTGCCCTGCGCATCACCCTCTTTGAGCCGGAGGCGCTCTCCGCGATCGTGTCGGAGATCGAGAGCGCCGGCGGCACCATTGAGAAGGCGGATATCGACACGATCATCTGCGAGCTGCCCCGGTCCGCCATCCCCACCATTGCCGCGCTGCCTGCGGTGGCCCAGATCGAACCTTATGCACCGCCTGTGCTGGAGATGGATGTAGCCCGCACCATCACGTTGGTACAGACGAATTTCGACTTGCACGGGCTGGACGGCGAGGGAGAGACGGTTGGCGTGGCCGATACGGGCCTGGATCGGGGAGTAGATAATCCTACACTACACCAGGACTTCAAGAAGTTGAACGGCGATAACGGCAGGGTGGTAGGACGACCTCTTGGCCGCCCAGGGCGCTGGGACGATCCGGATGGGCACGGCACCCATGTATCCGGCATCGCGGTGGGCAATGGGCGAGCCCGTGGCACGAATCGGCCCCAAAGCGGCGTGGCTTACAAGGGCAATCTGGTCATCCAGTCCCTACTCGACGCCAGCGGCGGATTGGGGGGCATCCCCGGCAACTTGAACTCGCTTTTCGATCCCGCCTATACCGATGATGGTGTGCGGGTTCACAGCAATTCATGGGGGTCCAAAACCAGCCTTAGCCAGTATCTGGCAGAGGCTCGCCAGATCGACGAGTTCACCTGGCGCAATCCAGATATGATTATCGTACGTTCGGCAGGTAATTATGGCGTTGATAACAAAAATCTGGCAGGGGCCACCACACCTGATGGGATAGTAGACTTCTACACTATCAACCCTCAGTCTACGTGCCGTAATGGTATCTCCGTCGGAGCATCAGAGAACAACAAACCGAGCATTTCTCGCACCTATGGCTCTTGGGCCACGGATTTCCCGGTTGATCCGTTGCGATCCGACCGTATATCAAACAACCCTGATCACGTGGTAGCATTCTCCAGCCGAGGTCCTACCAGCGCCGCCAGTGGACAGCGCATCAAGCCCGATGTATTGGCACCTGGTTGCAGCATCCTGGCACCCTGGTCACGCCTATCTTCTACCAGCGAATTTTGGGGACCGCGTCCCAATGATGGCTCTCCATACATTTATGAAGGCGGCACCAGCATGGCCGCGCCGCACGTGAGCGGCATGTGCGCGCTGATCCGGCAATACCTGCGCATGGTGCACAACCTATCTGATCCCCACAACGCCGACAAGCGCCGGCGCCGCCCCAGTGCGGCGCTGATCAAGGCGTTGCTGATCCATGGCGCCCGCCGGGTCCAGGGGCTCAACGCCGCCAACGCAGGACCAGTGCCCAGCAACCACCAGGGATGGGGCCGGGTGGACCTGCGCCGTTCCCTCTTCTCCCATCCCATCGATGCTGTGGCGAGCCAGGATAACGGCTGGCTGCCACGCCGCACCATCTTCATCGATGATCCAGATATCAAGCTGAACAGCCTGCCGGCCGCCGATCCCAACAGCCGCAGTCGTCACGAAGTACGGATGCGAGTGGCCAACAACTCCGTCCCGCTGCGGGCCACGCTGGTGTGGACGGACTACCCCGGTCCCGCGGGACATCCCGGCACCCTGGTCAACCATCTCCGGCTCAGCATCATCCGACATAACGCGGACGGCACCACGACGGCCTTCCAGGTCACCCCGCCGGCCGGGCTCCTTCCCGCCGGCCTCAGCATGCTCAACAACAATGTGCAGCAGATCGACGTATCCGGCGCCGATTTGCAACCCGGCGAATACACCATCCGGGTCGATGCCGTGAACGTCGCATCCCACGCCGTGGCCGGAGAGGATCAAGACTTCGCCCTGGTCGTCTCGGGCCCCATCAGCCATTCCGACCACCGCAGTCCAGGCACCATGCACGCGTTGCCCGACCTCGCCTTCATCGATCTGGCCCCCGCGGGAGAGGAGCGCCACCGACATGATGGGCTGGCCCCTTCGCCGGAAAGGCCGCTCCTGGATCTGGGCTCTCCCGACATCTGGGCGAGCCGGGAGGCCAACAACGACCCCGCCCAGGCCGTCGATCGAGTGGAAGCGGGGCAGAAGCATTATGTCTACATTCGCGTGCACAACCTGGGCTTCGCCGACGCGGACGACGCCCAGATTCAGCTCTATTGGGCTGACCCGGCAACACCCATGGCCTATCCGGCCGACTGGAAGGCCGACGGCATCCAGGTCAGCGGCGCTCCAGGCAACCAGATCACGACGAACATCCCGGCGCGTGACAATATCGTGGTCGGGCCGTTCGAGTGGACCCCGCCGAGCGGGCACAACTACCTTGTCCTTTTCGCCCGGGCCGTCCATCCGGAAGACCCCATCGTTCGGGAAGGTGATGTGCGCTGGGATAACAACATCACCCGCCGTGACGTGTATCTGCAGGACAACGCCACGGAGGTCCAGGGGGAACCCAGCGGCTGGGATAAGTTC
>JAADGJ010000116.1 GCA_013152435.1 Chloroflexota bacterium
GCCACCGGCCAAAGCCCCAACCAGGCAGGGAAAAGGCGAGAAAAAGAGTTTTCCTGCGGAGGGGCTTCCCCTCCGCACCTCCCCTTTCAGGTGCGACCGCCCGTGGAGGGAAAAGGCAACAAGCGGGGGCCTCGCCCATACTGTTAAGTTGATGCGAATGGGGCACGGCGGCGCCGTGCCCCAATAACCTTATGTGCGTTTTCAATACCCTCTAAGCCGCTAGCGCACGACCACCCGCAGGGAGAAAGTCTCCGCCGGCTCGCCCTCCTTCTCCCAGGGGCGCACGTACACCAATTGGATCTCGGTCTCTCCCGGCGCAACGGCCTGGAACCGCCCGATCCACCGCCCACCCGCGCCGACCACGCCGGGGGCTCCACCTGGCTGGTACGTGTCTCCCAACGGCTTCAACACCGCCTCGTCGACCGGGGCCTCGGGGGCCATCTGCCACTGATATCCCGTGGTCGGGTTGGCCTCCAGGCTGATCTCCAGGATCTGCCCGGGGCGCAGCATGACGCCGGTGCCGTCGGCGCGGGCATCGACCTGGACCACACCTGGCGCACAGCTTGTCACCGCCAGGATCACAGCGATCAGCACGATCCAATACCCTCTTCGCATCTTCCCTCCTCCTTGGTCTGAAAATGTGACGACAGACGAAGGATGAAAATGGACTGTATCCCCCGTTCGCTCTGCTGCCGTAGCCGGCCCCCGGGCCACGTCACCCGCAGGCTCGAGCTAGCGAAACGCGACGATGGGCCAGCCGCGCTCCCGGGCGATCCGCCGCAGCCGTCGGTCCGGGTTCACGGCAACAGGATGGCCGACCCGCTCCAGCAAGGGCAGATCCCGCGCGCTGTCGGTATAGAAGTAGCTCTGGGACAGATCTACCCCTCGCTCCGCCGCGTACCGCTCGGCCCAGTAGACCTTGCCCACCCCGTAACAGGCCGGCTCCACGATCCGCCCCGTGAACCGGCCATCACGCACCTCCAACCGGGTGGCGAGGACGTCCCCGCCCAGCCCCAGATGCGCGGCCACCGGCCCGGCTGCGTAGGGGGTGGCAGCCGTCACGATGGCCACCCGGTGTCCCTCCGCCCGATGCCGCTCGATGGCCCGCCGGGCATCCTCGCTCACGTACTCGACCACCATCTCGTCGAACCAGCGCAGGCACAACGCCCAGGTCGCCGCCTCATCCTCGCCCACGATATCCGCGATGAGGCGAGCGATGAGGCGGGGATAGTCGATCACATGAGCCATGTACATCCCGGCCCAGGCCCAGATCGCGAGCTCCTGCCGACGGGAGATCGCCCGGGTCTGGCGAAGATATCGGACGAACAGCCGCCCTGAAGAGGCGGTCAGGATCGTATAATCCAGATCGAAAAACGCCGCGACCGCTTGCCCCATCGTCCTACCCGCCTATCGAATATCCGGGATCCCCGGGAGGCATCCTCTATGCCCTTCCCTCGGAAGGCTCAACCGGGCGGCGCCCCACGTAGATCCCCCGCCCTGTGAGCCCATCGGGCTCATGAAACGCCTCCAGCCCGATGGAGCGGAACGCCTCCAGGTACTCCTCCTGGGTGAACATCCCCAACTCATGCCGTTCGCTGAAATACTCCACCCCGGCGGGCGTGCCCACCAGGTAATGGAGGTCGAGGATGGAGATGCGCCCCTCCTGCTCGCTCACGTTGATGCGGGCGATCTTCAAGTCCGGCTCGTCCACGAACGTGGCGTGCACGGTGTCGGGATGATACTCCTCCGGTGTAAACCACGGCTCGACGATGACGAGGCCTCCCGGATATACGTGTCGGCGCATGCACGCCAGCGCCTGCCGCAGCCTGTCCAGGGTCTTCACATACCCGATCGCGCTGAACAGGCAGACGATGGCGTCGAATTGGCGGCCCAAATCGAAATCTGCCATGTCCGCCTGGTGGAAGGTCACATCGGGAAGCCGCTGGCGGGCAATCTCCAGCATCTCGGCGTTCAGATCCAGGCCCTCCACCTCATAGTGCTCGCGCAGGTGGACGAGATGCTTCCCCGTGCCACACGCCACATCGAGCAGGGCGTTGCCAGGGGATCGCTTATACTGCTGAATCCACCGATGAAGCTTCTCCGCCTCCCGCCTGTAATCCTTCCAGGCATAAAGAGCATCATAGAATCGAGCCGAGCGGGCATACATGGCCCTCCTCCTACAGGTCGAGCCTGACCTCGCCGCCGGACTGCTGACTGCGGTAGATCCCGTCCAGGATCGCCATGACCTGAAGCGACTGCTCGGCGGGCACCGGCGAGGGCGCCCCCTCCGCGACGGCGCGAGCGAACTCCACGCACTCCAGCGCATGCGGCTCCATCGCATCCTGCGTAAGCTGCAACGTACGCGTGTAAAGTTGCCGGGTCTCGTAGTTGGTCTGGTAGATCTCACAATTCGGCCAATGAGCGCCCCCCCCCGTCCCGTAGAGCCATACCTGGCGGTCCTCCTTGGGCGCGCTGTGATGGAGCATCCAGCTGACCTCCAGAATCAGCGTGGCGCCGTTCTCAAACCGCACGAAGGCCGCGGCGAAGTCCTCCACGTCCATCTCCTGCGGGACGGATCGCAGCCCCCACACGCTGAACGCGCCCTTGTGGTGAGCGAGCGCGTTGCGGGCCACGCCGGTCACGGCCACGGGCTTCGGGTTGCCCATCAGCCAGAGCGTCAGGTCCAGGATATGCACGCCGATATCGATACACGGGCCGCCCCCGCTGTGCCGCTTGAGGACGAAGGACGGCCGAGCGGGGATCGCCGCCCGCCTGAGCATCCAGCTCCGGGCGTGATAGACATCGCCCAGAACGCCCGTCTCGATCTCCGTCTTCAGGGCGCGAGAGGTGCCCATGAAGCGAAAATGCTGTGCCGTCATCAGCATCTTGCCTGAACGGTCCCGGGCCGCGATGATCTCCCGGATCTCCTCGGGCGTAGGGGCCAGCGGCTTCTCACACAGCACATGCTTTCCGGCCTCCAAAGCGGCGATGGCTAAGGGCGCATGGTACATGTTCGGCGTACAGATGTCGATGATGTCGATATCCGGATCCTGAAACAGCTCGGCGGGATCCGTCGTCAGCCGGGCGATGCCGTTCACCCGTCCCCATTCCTGCAGGATCCCCTCGTCGATGTCGCACCCGGCCACCACCTCCGCTTGCTCGGACGCAGCCCAACCCGGCATGTGCAAACGCGCAATGCCGCCCACCCCGATCACACCCACCTTCAACGAGTCAGGCATGGATCGATTCCTCCTCCAACACAGAATTGGCTCATCGACGGTACAGTATAACAAGTCCAGGCCCGCCATGCAATGAATGAAGGTAGTGTATTAGGGCCTTTTCAAAGTCCAACGTCCATATTGGCATACATGGCGTCTACAGGGACGAGGCAAGGTGTCGTGTCTGTATACGCATCTTCTCGGTTTCCCCCAGCACACGACGTGGCCAGACGTACCCCACCACCCACCGTTGAGCCCCCTTCCTGGAGTTTGGCCCTATGGGTAGCGAAGGGCAGTGCCCTTCGCCACCCATACCAAGATACAGGAAGAAGATATACCAGCGGAGTCACCCTCCGTCCCACCTTGGAGGAATTCGTCCTCTTGTGGTAGGATGGACCACACCATACTTCCATCGCACACGAAAGCGTCTCTCCCGCTCGATCGGGCACCTCCATCTGATGGGATCACAACAGAGCGAAGATATCCCGGAGAAAGCCAATGTTTGAAATCCCCATCCAACCCGACTATGAGGCTCTGCTGCGCAATCTGCGACGAGAGGGCACGCCACAGCGCGTGCACTACATGGAGTTGTTCCTGGATCGGGAGGTGCATGAGGCATTGCATGCCCGCTTTGGCACCGCGGACCATCTGGATCGCTCCGACCCCTACTACGATCACAAGGCCTATATCAGCCTCTACCGCTTTCTGGGCTACGACACGGTCACGGTTCCGTTGGGCGGGCTGGAGTTCCCACGAGAGAACGTGCGCATGGCGGAGGATACGGCCACGCTCCGGCGGGAGGAGGGACGGCGCTGGGCTGACGAGACGCGCGGCGTCATCGCCTCCTGGGAGGACTTTGAGCGCTATCCCTGGCCCGATCCGGCCCGGTTCGACACCTCGCTCCTGGAGTGGTACTCCGCCCACGTGCCTGACGACATGTGCCTGGTGGGCTCCTGCCACAACGTCTTCGAAGAGGTCACCTGGCTCATGGGATACCAGCCGCTATGCTACGCCCTGTACGATCAACCGGATCTGGTGGACGCCATGTTCGAGCGGATCGGACAGATCTTCGTGGCCGCGGCCGAGGTGTACGCCCAGTTCGATCGGGTCAAGATCCTCTTCGGCGGCGACGACATGGGCTACCGCAGCGGGACCATGGTCTCCGCCCAGGTCCTGATCGAGAAGGCGCTGCCCTGGCACAAGAAGATCGCCCAGGTAGCTCACGAGAGTGGCAAGCTGTATCTGCTCCACTCCTGCGGCAACCTGGAAGAGATCATGCCCGCTCTCATCGAGGATGTGAAGATCGATGGGAAGCACTCCTTTGAGGACACCATCGAGCCGGTGACCGAGGCCAAACGCCACTGGGGGGATCGCATCGCGCTGATCGGGGGCATCGACGTGGACTTCCTGACGCGCGCCACGCCCGAGCAGGTCCGCCAGCGCGTGCGGGAGACGCTGGACGTGTGCCTGCCCGGCGGTGGCTACTGCCTGGGCAGCGGCAACAGCGTCACCAACTACATCCCGCTGGAGAACTATCTCGCCATGATGGACGAGGGCCGCCGATACACGGCCTGATTCCTCTTACATTCTACCTGCCTGGTTGAGGCTTTGGCCGGTGGCCTCCGGCCCCACGGGGCAGGTGAGGGGCTGAAAATAGAGTTCTTCGGAGGGGCGGCGGCCCCTCCCCTCCGAGCCACCCCAGAAATGCGGGGCCACGCTTCCATAATCGCTTAAGTTGATACCAAGGGGGCGCAGCGGCGCCGCGCCCCTACATCCGGGACGTTTGATAGGGGAGCATGTCGCTTCTCGCTAGTTCCCTCGCAAAAGTGTCCGGTAGTTAGAGACACCAATAGTGTAAGAGGCGACTTCGATATACTCCTTCTATGCCCTTCTTGGTGTCTTAGCGGCTTCGTGGTATGTTCTTCAGGCACATTCTGAGCCATTGCTTCTTCCGCTGTGGGGAGGTCCGGAGGGGCGTGGGATTCCCGTCAGCCGAGGGAATCCCTCAGACACCTTACCGGCAGCTTCCAGACGCGCTCTTACCGGAGGATATGGATGACACACGTCCCCAGCCCAGCCGATCTCTCCAGCCCACCCGCATCGTCCGCCTCTCATACGTACTACGTGACGGTGGCCACCGGCCTGGAGTTCATCGCTGAGGACGAGATCCGGGAGCGGTTTCCCTCCGCCCAGGCTCAACGGTCGCGTGGGAAGGTGCTCTTCACCGTCGACGCCCCTCCCGCTCCGCTTCTGGCCATCCGCTCGGCGGAACATCTGTACGCCTTCGTCGCCCGGATCTCCGGGATCCCCTCCGATCGGAGTGGGTTAACGCGGCTGGAGCAGGTCCCGCTGGAGGTGGACTGGGAGCCCGCTCTGGCCGTGTGGCGACGCTTCTTCCCGGACGCCCCGGAGCCTCCCGCCTTCCGGGTAACCGCGCAGCGCAGCGGCCAGCACGCGTATCAGTCGCCGGATGTCGCCGCGGCGCTGGGGACCGGCCTGGTCCGCCGCTTCGGCTGGCCGGTCCGGCTCAAAGATTTCGACCTGGAGGTCATGGCCTACCTGCAGGGGGACGAGCTCACGCTGGGGATCACGCTCACGCCGGGGGGATTGTACCGCCGCGAGCGGGTGGCGTGGGGTCGCACCGCGCTGAAAGGAAGCATCGCCTACGCGATGGTCCGCCTGGCGAGGGTACGGCCGGGCGATCTGCTGGTGGACCCCATGTGCGGCGTCGGCACGATCCCCATCGAGGCCGCGCTGGCCTGGCCGGGCCTCCGCTGCTGGGGCGGCGATCGATCATGGGGAGCGGTCTCACGGGCGGCCTTGAACGCCCGGCACGTCGGCGCGCCTGTGCACCTGTTCCACTGGAACGTGCACCGTCTCCCCCTGGACGATGACTCCGTCGACGCCATCGTATGTGACATGCCCTTCGGCCGCCGCGTGGGATCGCACGAGCTCAACCGTCGGATCTACCCGCCCGCCCTGCGAGAGATGGCGCGCGTCCTTCGCCCCGGCGGACAGGCTGTGCTGCTCACGCTGGAGCGGAAGCTCATGGAGCAGATCGTGCGAGGCGACCCGATCTGGCGCTCCGAGGCCGTCTATCCCGTGAACGTCGGCGGCCTTGAGGCACGTCTCTACCGCCTGCGAAAGCGCCCATCCGCATGACCATGGGAACACCAGGAGGTAAGCATGGAACCGATCATCGGTGAACTGCATTCCAGCCCCGTCATCACACGACACGAGGCGAATCCGATCCTCACGGCGGCTGACGTTCCCTATCCGGCCACCCTGGTTTTCAATCCGGGCGTCACCCGCTACCAGGGCCGATACGTCATGGTCTTCCGCAACGACTACGGCTCGGCCGAGGAACAGCGCCTGGACGGCACCAACCTCGGGCTGGCTTACAGCGATGACGGGATCCACTGGGAGGTCCAGCCCAAGCCCTGCTTCGAGCTGTCGGACGAGGAGATCATCCGGGCTTACGATCCTCGCCTGATCGTGATGGACGGGCGGTGCTACATGTGCTTCGCCGTGGACACGCACCACGGCGTACGCGGTGGGATCGCCGTCACCGACGACTTCGAGTCGTTCGAGATCCTGAGCATGTCCGTGCCCGATAACCGCAACATGGTGCTGTTCCCGGAGAAGCTGGGCGGCATGTACGTCCGGCTGGAGCGTCCCTTCCCGGTCTACAGCCGCGGCGGCATCGAGCGCTTCGACATCTGGATCTCGGACTCGCCCGACCTCCGGTACTGGGGGAACTCCGATCTCCTGCTGGCAGTGGAGGATATCCCCTTCGCCAACACGAAGCTGGGCCCCGCCGCGCCGCCGGTGAAGACGCCTCACGGCTGGCTGACCACCTTCCACGCCGTCGACTTCGACCCGGCCCGGGGCAAAAACGGCTGGGAGGAGAGCTGGAAGAAACGGTACACGGTGGGCGTCATGCTGCTGGACCTGGACGATCCCCGACGGATCGTGGGACTGTACAGGGAGCCGCTCCTGGCGCCGGAGGCCCCCTACGAGGTGGAGGGCGGATTCCGCAACAACGCCATCTTCCCATGCGGCATCGTCCTGGAGGACACGGGCGAGGTGAAGCTCTACTACGGCGCGGCGGATACGGTCATCTGCCTGGCCACAGCCCACGTGGACGACCTGGTCCGCCTGTGCCTCGGCGATCCAGGCTGAGCGCATTCCGATCGCGTCGCCCCCCTTCCTTCAGCATCCAACAGACGTCTGGAACGCACGACACGGAGAGGCGAGGCATGTCTCGCCTCTTTTCCATACCTCACGTCTCCGTGCGACGCCGCCTTGCGAGGCCTCTCCGCGGCTTCCCCGGGATAATCCGCCAGGGTGATGGCAGGAACAACCAAAGATGTCGTATAATATACCCAAAAGCAGTGAGTGAAGGCACTCCCCCAGGCAGTGTACAATTCGCGTCCAGGCGTAGGAGGTGACCCGAGTTGGGTTCCCTGTGTGACGTCATGCCCCCGGACGCAAACGCCCGGCCAGCGACATTCCCCGCACCTCATCCCCCATCCTTCTGATCGATCGGACCCTCGCCGCACTCAAACGCCGCTGGCGTCCCCACCATTGAGCTCAGCCTACGACGAGGCGTTGCCATGAGTAGGGTGAAAGGAGTGAATCCATGGACAGAGCACGTTTCTCGCTGGGCTCCCTCTTCCTGATGATCCTCGCTCTTGCCGTTTGGGCGCTCACGGCCCACGCATTGAGCGGTGCCCCCGGGCCCATCATCGCCTCCACCCCCACGACGAACGCCCTTCGCTTCCCCCTGATCCTGAAGGATCACGAGGGCCAACCCTCTCCCGCGCCGACATCCACCCCGACACCTACAGCCACGCCCGGCCCCACCGCCACCCCCACCTTCACCCCGGTGCCATCGGACTGGTGGTTCACCTCCGGCCAGGAGGCCGACATTATCCTGGGGCTTCACGGCTTCGAGGAGAGCGGAGGGCCCTCCTTCCTGCACCATCCCGGCCAGCTGGCCACCGACGGCACCCATCTGGTCGTCGCCGATACGCGCAACAACCGGGTGCTCATCTGGAACACCATCCCCGTGACGAATTACACGCCCGCCGATGTGGTGGTGGGCCAGCCCAACATGAACGCTGCCGGCGCGGGGCTGGGTCCGGATCACCTGAATTGGCCCGTAGGGGTCGCAACGGACGGCACTCGCCTGATCGTGGCCGACTCCAACAACCATCGCGTGCTCATCTGGAACCGGATCCCCACGAAAAACGGGCAGCCCGCCGATGTCGTGATCGGCCAGAAGGACTTCTACTCCCGCGAGCACGGCAGCGGGGCAGATCGCCTGTGGTGGCCCCTGAGCGTGGCCACGGACGGCACGCGGCTCTACGTGGCCGACACCCGGAACATGCGCGTGCTCATCTGGAACAGCATCCCCACCACCAACGGCCAGCCGGCGGACGTGGTCGTGGGCAAACCCGGTTTCTCCGCTCCGGCTGGCGGCCAGCCACCCTCGCGAACGAACTTGATCAACCCCCGCGGGGTGGCCTCCGATGGTACCCGGCTCATCGTCAGCGAACATCACCAGGGCAACCGGATTCTCATCTGGAATCGCATCCCCACCGCCAACGGCCAGCCGGCGGATGTGGTGCTGGGCCAGCCTGACTTCAACTCCACCATCGATCGGGGACCGGAGCAGGGGATCAGCAGCCCCTGGCAGGTGGCCACCGACGGCACGCGCCTGTACAGCACAGACGGCAACACCCGAGTACTCATCTGGAACAACTTCCCCACCACCAACGGCCAGTTGCCGGATGTGGTCGTCGGCCAGCCCGATCTCCGCATCAACTTCCCGGCCCTGACGCGAGAAGGCCTGGGGGGCGTGTGGGGCGTGGCGTCCGATGGGCAACACCTCTTCATCGCCGACACCATGAACTCTCGCGTGGTGATCCACAACACCATCCCCACCCGCAACAGCCGACCGGCCGACGTCGTGTTGGGCCAGGTGGACTTTGAGACCAACGCCTTCATCTCGCGAGTCGGCCTGCGCACGGCCCAGGGGTTGGCCTGTGATCCCAGCCACCTGTTCATCGCTCAGGACTACGACGCGCGGCTGCTCGTCCACAACACGATGGTCACGGAGAGCAACCGGCCGGCTGATATCGTCCTCGGCCAGCCGGACTTCACCGATTGGGGCGAGGACCTGCAGGCAGATCCCGCCACCATCGTCAGGCCGTGGGGCATGTTCACCGATGGTACGCGCCTGTTCGCCGCCGATACCGGGCACCATCGGGTGCTGATCTGGAACACGCTGCCGAAGACGAACAACGCGCCCGCAGATATCGTCCTGGGCCAGCCGGATTTCGCCTCGCCGCCCTCCGTGCCGGGCGGCATGCCCAACCTGGGCGAGTGCCGGGCGGGGCAGGATGGCCTGTGCGAGCCCAGGGACGTCATGTACGACGGTCAACGCGTCTTCGTGGCCGACAGCCGCAACAACCGGGTGCTGATCTGGAACAGTTTGCCCGCCACCAATGGCCAACCAGCGGACGTGGTGTTGGGTCAGCCAGACTTCAACTCCACGGGCCCCGGCGCCGGCGCGACCGGGATGAGTTTCCCCACCCACGTGTTCTCCGACGGTCAGCGCCTCTTCGTCACCGACACCTACAACCAACGGGTGCTGGTCTGGAACAGCATCCCCACCACCAACGGTCAGCCGGCCGACCTGGTGCTGGGCAAGTCCGGCTTCAATGCCCCGCCGCAGGAGACCTTCCTCAACCTCCCGTCGGGGATCTATTCCGACGGCACCCACCTGTTCCTGGCCGACAACAGCAATCACCGGGTGCTGATCTGGAACGCCATCCCCACGGCCAACGGCCAACTGCCCGACATCGTGTTGGGACAGCCGGACTTCGGATCCCGAGTCCCGGCCACCAACCGGGACGGGCTCTTCATGCCCACCGACGTCTGCTTCGACGGCGTCCACCTCTGGGTCTCCGAGGGCAAGTTCAGCGATCGGGTGGTGGGCTTCTCCGTAAGGCCGGTGCCGGGAGCGGCATCGAAGTAGGGGAGATTCAGAGCGAGGCGTACATGAGGATACAGGCGGCTATGGCCTGCGCGCGTTCATCGTCCCAGCGCCTCGGCCATGGTATGGCTGTCGGCATCACGCCGGCGACATAACCGCCGTTGATAGCACAGGATGCGTTGGAGGGTATCCGAGGGGCGTCGCGCCAGGCCCCGGTCGATCACGGTTTCCGCCTCGGCGAAGCGGCCGCTCCGGCGTAGTAAGTCCGCCAGGAGGGCCTCCTCGGCGCCGGGCTCGGCGGCGAAGGGCTGCTCGCGCTGCTGCGCCTCCGTGAACAGCGCCACGGCCCGCAGGCGACACCGGATCGCGGCCTGCGCATACGCGGCGCC
>JAADGJ010000117.1 GCA_013152435.1 Chloroflexota bacterium
ATCACGTCCACCTGCAGATGCGTCGCCTCCCCCAACCGCATGATCACGCCTTCCCCAAACCGCTTCTGCAGGTTCGCCAAGGTCGTGTCCAAAGCGCGCTTCCGTCCGTCGTCCATCGCGAGCACCTCCCTCATGCGTCTCCCATGCGGATCCTCGACCATATCCTCCCAGGCCGGTGAAACGTGGAGCTCCACCCTTGGCAGCGCGGAGGCCACCGCCGCCGGCCTCCGCCTATCCTCGTGCTCAGGGTCCCCAGCGGGGCCTCGAAGCCCCCCTGAGGAACACATATCGGAACATATGTTCCAAGCCCAAGTATAGCACGAATGTTCGGAGCCGTCAAACTGCCCCATCCGGACAGGCTCCCTTTTCGTGCGGAAGCACGGCGGGGAGACGAGGGGCGCAGCCCCCCAGCCTTCCCGCCCAACCCCGCCCACACGAATCGGCCCGGGAAGCAGTCGCTTTACAATGGGAGCATGAGAGATTGACTCGGGTTCGCACGGAAAGGTATAATACGCGGCCGCCTGCCATCGGCTATGCCGACGGCGAGACGAGACGGCCATGAAAGCACGACCGAACCGCCGGGCGCTTTGGCTCGGAGGACAGCGAGAAGCGCCGCCTCCCTGCTGAATCCCCGTGAGGCCGCCAACGGGATCCCGTGGCCTTCGTTCGGTCAAACCGTCCGGCGGCCAGGAAAGCCATCCTATCTTTGGATATTCAGGAAGCGCACCACCTCATGGGACAAAGCCTGACACATAAGGTCCTGGAGTCGCACCTCATCTCCGGCGAGCTACGGCCGGGACAAGAGATCGCCATCCGCATCGATCAGACGCTCACCCAGGACGCCTCCGGGACCACCGCGTACCTCCACTTCGAAGCGCTGGGAATCCCCCGGGTACGCACGGAACTCTCGGTCTCCTACGTGGATCACAACACGCTCCAGACCGGGTTCGAGAGCGCAGACGACCATCGGTTTCTCCAGACCATCGCCGCCCGATACGGCATCTATTTCAGCCGGCCGGGCAACGGCATCTGCCATCAGGTCCACCTGGAGCGATTCGCCCGCCCCGGCCGGACGCTGCTGGGCTCCGACTCCCACACCCCCACGGCCGGGGGCATGGGAATGCTCGCCATCGGCGCCGGCGGCCTGGATGTGGCCATCGCCATGGGAGGCGGCGCGTATTATCTCGTCATGCCTCGCGTGCTGGGAGTCCACCTTACCGGCCAGCTTCCGCCGTGGGTGTCCGCGAAGGACGTGATCCTGGAGCTGCTGCGTCGTCTGAGCGTGAAAGGCGGCGTGGGCTACATCATTGAGTACTTCGGCGAGGGGGTGCGCAGCCTGGACGTGCCCGCCCGATCCACCATTACGAACATGGGGACGGAGCTGGGGGCCACCACATCCATCTTCCCCAGCGACGAGGAGACGCTTCGCTATCTGCGGGCGCAGCAGCGCGAGGAAGTATGGATCCCCCTGGAGGCCGACCCCGATGCCGCCTATGACCGGGTGATCGAGATCGATCTGAGCGACCTGGAGCCACTGATCGCCTGCCCGTCCAGCCCGGACAACGTCGTGCCCGTGCGGGAGGTGGCCGGAAGGCCCGTGGCCCAAGTGTGCGTCGGGTCGTGCACCAACTCGTCGTACCCAGATCTGATGAAGGTGGCAGGCATACTGCGGGGACGCCATGTGCATCCCAACGTCAGCATGACCCTCTCCCCCGGCTCCCGGCAGGTGTACACCATGATCGCCCGCAACGGGGCGCTGGCGGACCTCATCGCCGCCGGGGTGCGGGTGCTGGAATCCGCCTGCGGGCCGTGCGTCGGCATGGGACAGGCGCCCCCCACCGGGGCGATCAGCCTGAGGACGTTCAACCGCAACTTCCCTGGGCGTTCCGGCACGCCCGGCGATCAGGTATATCTGTGCAGCCCGGAGACGGCGGCGGCCGCCGCCATCACCGGGGTCATCACCGACCCGCGTGATCTGGGCGATCCCGTCCCGGCCTCCCTCCCCGAGCGGTACGCGGTGGACGACAGCATGATCATCCCGCCCGCCGAGGATCCGGAGGCCGTGGAGGTCATCCGCGGGCCCAACATCAAGCCCATCCCGCTTCCGTCGCCCCTGCCGGACACGCTCGGCGGCGAGGTCCTGCTGAAGGTGGGGGACAACATCTCCACCGATCACATCTCGCCGGCGGGAGCCCACATCCTGCCATTGCGCTCCAACCTGCCCGCGCTGGCCGAATACACCTTCACCCGGGTCGATCCCGAGTTCCCGCGGCGGGCCCGGGAAAGCGGGGGCGGGTTCATCGTGGGCGGACACAATTACGGCCAGGGCTCCGCCCGGGAGCACGCGGCGCTGGCGCCGCGCTATCTGGGCGTCATCGGCGTGATCGCTCGCTCCTTCGCCCGTATCCACCACACCAACCTGGTCAACTTCGGGGTGCTCCCACTCGTCTTCACGGAGGAGGATGACTACCGGCGGCTGCAGCAGGGCGACCGATTGGAGATCCCCCACGTGCGTGAGGCGCTTCAACGCGGGGAGATCCTCACAGTGCACAATCGAACCCAGGGCTGGAGCTTCCAGGCACGCCATCAGCTGACCCCCCGGCAGGTACAAATCGTCCTGGCCGGAGGGCTGGTAAACCACTTACGAGGACAGATCAGGAGGTAGCGCGCTTTCAATGTGAACATTTGATTTTAGGATGCGTTCGCGCACGCCTAAAAGGCCCCTTCGGGATCCCGCCGGGAATCCCGGGATCGCGAGCCGATGAAGGTCGGCTGGGGCGACGTGAACTGCCGCAGGTGGAGCGTGGGAGCTCCACCCGCCTGGGGGAAGCACGGACTGTGCCCTTCCTCGAAATACACCCCTCGCCAGGCAAGGGATCCACGAGGACAGGGGACCGATCCACCGGGAATAGAGAGATCGGAATGGGAAGATGAGACGGACCGGATTTGGAGATTCGGCGAACCAGAGAACAGATCCATGTACGAAAGGGAGGAAGTCGTGAGCTACGAAACGATTCAGGTTCCAACGGAAGGCGAAAAGGTCACCATCCAGAATGGAAAGCTACACGTTCCGGATCACCCGATCATCCCCTTCATCGAGGGGGATGGCACCGGCCGAGACATCTGGCGGGCGGCCAATCGTGTCCTGGACGCGGCCGTGGAGAAGGCATATGGCGGCCGTCGGAAGATCCACTGGATGGAGGTTTACGCGGGCGAGAAGGCCTTCAACAAGTTCGGCACATGGCTGCCCGATGAGACCATCGCCGCGTTCAAGGAGTTCCTGATCGGCATCAAGGGCCCATTGACCACCCCCATCGGGGGTGGGATCCGATCCCTGAACGTGGCCCTTCGCAAGGCGCTGGACCTGTACGTCTGCCAGCGGCCCGTGCGCTGGTTCCCCGGCGTTCCCTCGCCGGTGAAGCACCCGGAGTATGTGGACATGGTGGTCTTCCGGGAGAACACGGAGGACATCTACGCCGGGATTGAGTTCGAGTATGGGACGGAGGAGAACCAGCGCTTCCTGGCGCTTCTGAAGGAGCATTTCCCGGAGGAGTACGCCAAGATCCGCTTCCCGGAGACCTCCGGCATCGGCATCAAGCCGGTGTCCAAGGAGGGCAGCCAGCGATTGGTGCGGGCGGCCATCCGGTGGGCGCTGGAGAACAACCGGCGCAGCGTGACCCTGGTGCACAAGGGGAACATCATGAAGTTCACGGAGGGCGCCTTCCGCAATTGGGGCTACGAGGTCGCCGAGGAGGAGTTCGGCGATCAGGTGTACACCTGGGCCCAGTGGGAGCGCACCAAGGCGGAGAAGGGGGAGGAGGCAGCCAACGCCGAGCAGGACGCCGCGCTCAAGGCCGGGAAGCTCCTGATCAAGGACGTCATCGCCGACATCGTCTTCCAGCAGACGATCACCCGCGCCCGCGAGTTCGATGTGCTGGCCACCATGAACCTCAATGGGGATTACCTGTCAGACGCTCTGGCCGCCCAGGTGGGCGGGATCGGCATTGCCCCCGGCGGCAACATCAACTACACCACCGGCCACGCCATCTTTGAGGCGACCCATGGCACAGCCCCAAAGTACGCCGATCAGGATAAGGTCAACCCCGGCTCCGTGATCCTGTCCGGCGAGATGATGTTCCGATACATGGGCTGGCACGAGGCCGCCGATCTGATCATCAAGGGCATCTCGGGGGCGATCGCGGCCAAGACCGTGACGTACGATTTCCACCGGCTGATGGAGGGCGCCACACTGCTGAAGTGCTCGGAATTCGGCGACGCCATCATCCAGCACATGGATGACTAAAACGCGAGGAGCGAAACGAAAAGGGGGACGTCGCGATGACGTCCCCCTTTTTATGTCATCTCCTTGCCTTCACCGGGGCAAGCGCGCTACGGCGCGGCCTGAGTGGAGGTCACCGTCGCGGTCGCCTCTATGGCCCCCGTCGGCGTGATCGTGCCCGTCGCCTCCACCGTCGCCGTCGGCGCGGCCTCCCCCGTCGGCGTCGAGAGCGCGGCCGCCTCCTCGGCCGTCTTGGGCGCCCCAGCCGCCACCCATCGCTCGAAGATCTCGATCAGCTCCGGCTTCAGCGACTTGGTCGGCGGCATCGGCCCGCCCGCCTCGATCTCCTGGCGATGCAGCATCAGGATCAAGTTGCTGTTCAGGTCGCCGGGGACCACGTTCGGCGCATGATCGCCGGAGGTCATCGTCTCCTCGTAGGAGCGCATGTAGTAATTGTTGTTCTTCTTCCCCGGGCGATGGCAGGAGACACAGTACCGCTTGACGATGGGCTCCACATGCACATCATAGGACGGCACCTCATCCGGTCCCAGGGTGGGGATCGCCGAGGCGGCCGCCGCCTCCTGGGGCAACTCCACCCGATCATCCCACGTGTAGCGCATGAAGGTGACGATCGCCTCTATCTCGCCCTGGGTGAGCTCCCCGCCGTACGCCAGCCCGAAGGGCGGCATGCCGTACGCCGGCTGACCGTAATTGATGACGTTGAAGATGGTGTCGTCGGTGCGGGTGTACATGAAGTCCTGATCGTTGATGGGATTGAGCACCACACCCTCGAGCCCTTCCACTCCCTTCACCTCGCCTCCCTCACCATCGGCTCCATGGCATTCCACGCAGTGCACGGAGTATAGCTCCAATCCCACGGCGATCTTCTCGGTCAGCGTGGTGGCGAGGGGTCGCTGCTCCTCCTGGGGCGGCGTGGTGACCACGGCGGCGATGGTCAGCGCCAGGATCCCGATCATGATCACAGTCATGGCGGACACGGCGATCTTCCGCTTCTTCCAATACCGATGCGGGTTCTTATCGAAGAACGGCAACAACAACAACGCCAACACGGCCAACCCGGGGATAACCGTCGTGCCCACCCACTCCAACTCGCCGGGGAAGAACTTCAGCAACTGGAACAGGAAGAGGAAATACCATTCGGGGCGGGGGACATAGGATGTGTCGGCCGGATCGGCCTTCGGCTCGGCGGGCACACCGACGAAGGTGGCCAGCCCCACCAACAGCAGGAAAAGAGCGAAGATGACCAGCGTGTCCTTGAAGATGATATCTGGATAGAACTTCACACCCTTCTGCTTCGCCTGCTGATATCTCTGCCAGTAACGCTGCTTTTGCTCCTCATTCACGGCGGCGTTCCTCTCCTCAACTGAGTCTACGGCGACAGCCCGCGCGGCGGTCCAGGACGGCCTCCACGCGAAACGCCTCATTCCGAATAACGGCTCACACGGCCTGCGATCGTATCCTTCCCTATCCCCTCAGCTCCGGCAAATGGAGGTTCAGTCCTCTTCCGTGGGAACGGAGGAGATCCCAATGCGAACGACGAGATAGAGGTGAATCCCCACGACCGCCAGGATGATGGCCGGCAGCCCCCATATGTGCATGGCGAAGAACCGGGCCAACGTCACAGCGCTCAGATCGGTCCCCCCGCGCAGGACGCGCATGATCAGGGGGCCGATCACCGGCACCGTCCCTGCAATGGAGGTCCCCACCGTCGTCGCCCAGTACGCCCGCTGGTTCCACGGCAGCAGATAGCCGGTGAACCCCATCCCCAACGTCGCCAGCAGGAGGATCACGCCGGTGAACCAGGTGAGCTCGCGAGGGTACTTGTACGCGCCCAGGTAAAAGGTGCGCAGCATATGCAGCACGACGAACACCACCATCAGGCTCGCACCCCAATGGTGAATGCCCCGGATGAGCCACCCGAAGGACACCCCGGTCATGATGTACTGGACGCTATCGTACGCGTGGTCGGGCGAGGGGACGTAGTACACGGTTAGGAAGATGCCGGTCAAGATCTGCATGATCAGAAGGAAGAGGGTGGCGCTCCCCAAAGTGTACCACCAGTTCACCTTGGGGACCTTGCGATCCAGCACGACGCTGTAGATCGTCGTCAACCCCAAGCGCTCGTCCAACCAGGAGAGAACCTTCTCTGTCATCATCAACCCTCTACGAAGTGAATGAGCAGGTTGCCATCCTCAACCTTCGTCTCGTACTGGTCCAGCGGACGCGGTGGAGGCCCGCTGATCACGTCCCCATTTTTGTCGAAGAAGCCGTCGTGGCAGGGGCAGGCGTACTGCCCAAGGTCCTCCCGCCACTTCACCCGGCAGCTCAAGTGAGTGCACACGTTAGAAAACACCTTGGCCTGATCCTCCGCGGTCCGCAACACGTACACGCCATAGCTGCTCACGGTCCTCTCCCACCCGTGCACCTTCGTACGAGTGAAGTTGAAGGGCGTGGGCACATCGATGGGATAGTTCTCCAGCGGTCCCAACGGGATCCACGCCTCCGATTTCTGCGCCTTCAGGGCCGGCGACACCAGGTAGCCGATGATCGGAATGCCCACGACAGCGCCCATGATGCTACCCAATGCCCCCACCACGAGATTCACGAACTCCCGTCTGCTGAGCCGATAGCGAGCTCGCTTAGCCATCAACGCCTCCTCGTCCCCACATCTGGATTCGAACAGCCGACGTCCTATCCGATATTCCTTCAAAATGTGTAACGATTTTCGCTATTCTACCATCTACTGGAAATAGAACTCAAATTCACGTCACATCGGGTGGTGCAACATTTCTCAAAGGGCATCGTGAAGGCCGGCCCACCCGACCTGGCCTGCCTGACGGACATTTGTGTGATGCGTGGCGTCCATACGACGTTACACCCACCAGGATACCCCATCCTGCCCGGGAAGGCTTTGACCGATCCAGATGGCTGCCCTATAATGGGCGCAAATTTCGAGAGGAGAACATTTCGCTCTCCCCCTCGCCCGACAGCTTGCACAAGAGGAGGCGTAGATGGCTCTCGACAGAAGAGTCGGGCCGTTACAAGGCCTGAGGTATAGAGGCGGCGTGACCATGCTGGCATGGCTGCTCCATCGCATCACCGGCCTGGGGATACTGCTCTTCGTGGGCACCCACGTCATCGCCGCGTTCTTCCTACAACAATTCGGGAGCGATGTGGCCATCGCCATCACAGCCATCTACGAATCGTGGCCGTTTCAGATCTTCGTGTACTTCTGCGTGCTGTATCACGCCCTCAACGGGCTTCGCGTCACCATCCTGGACCTGTGGCCACAGCTCTTGGAATATCAGCACGAAGCGATCTGGATCCAATGGTTCATCTTCCTGCCCATCTACGGCCTGACGGTCTTCCTGATGATCCAAAGCGGGCTCATCGGTGGATAGGGCGCTGCAGAGGAGTGCTTCCATGCGATCTCGCAACATCCCTCCACGCGGATGGACTTTTGAATATCTCATGTGGATCTTCACGCGCCTCTCGGGGCTGACCATGCTCCTCCTGGCCGCGCTGGGGATGACGGCCGCCTTCATCATGGGGGCCCGAACCCAAATGGACCTGCCCACCCTCATGCGTTGGACCTTCTTCCCCAACCCGAACCACGTGATGGAGAGCGACATCCCCGACATCACGCAGGGTTGGTCCAACGCCTTCTGGCAGATCATGCAGATGCTGCTCGTCTTTTTCGCCGTGACGCACGGGTTCAACGGGTTGCGGGTCGTCATCGAGGACTACATCGATCACTCCCTTCTGCGCCCCATGCTGCGAGGGGTGATCTTCCTGCTCTGGCTGTTCTCCATCGCCGTGGCCATCTACGTCATCCTGGCCTCCTGAGATCGGCACGCACACCTTCTTTTAGGAGCGGCTTCATGCAGAGACATCAGTACGAGATCGTGGTGGTTGGGGCCGGGGGGGCCGGGCTCATGGCGGCCCTGCAGGCATCGAGAAAGGCTTCGACCGCCGTGCTCAGCAAGCTATACCCCACGCGCTCCCACACGGGCGCGGCTCAGGGCGGCATCGGCGCCGCTCTGGGAAATCTGGAGGACGACAGCCCGGAATGGCATACCTTCGATACCGTGAAGGGCAGCGATTATCTGGGAGATCAGGACGCCATCGAGTTCATGTGTCATGAGGCGGTCACGACGGTCTACGAGCTGGAACACATGGGCCTGCCCTTCTCCCGCACGCCGGCGGGCCGCATCGCGCAACGCCCCTTCGGCGGGCACACGAACAACGCCACCGGCCAGCCGGTGCGCCGCGCCTGCTACGCGGCCGACCGCACCGGGCACATGATCCTGCAGACGCTCTACCAGCAGTGCATCAAGCAGGGCGTCACCTTCTTCGATGAGTTCCAGGTCCTGGATCTGATCACCGTCGACGGCGCGGCCGCTGGCGTGGTCGCCATCGAGCTGGCCACCGGCGAGCTGCACGTCTTCCACGCCAAGGCGGTGATCTTCGCCACCGGCGGCCACGGCCGGCTGTGGGAGATCACCTCCAACGCGTACGCCTACACCGGCGACGGCGTCGCCGTCGCGCTGCGACGGGGCATCCCGGCGGAGGACATGGAGTTCTTCCAGTTCCACCCCACCGGCATCTACCGGCTGGGGATCCTCATCACCGAGGGCGTGCGCGGCGAGGGAGGCGTCCTGATCAACAACGAGGGCGAGCGCTTCATGGAACGCTACGCCCCTACCGTCAAGGACCTGGCCTCGCGCGATGTGGTCAGTCGCGCCATGTACCTGGAGATGCGGGAGGGCCGCGGCATCAACGGACAGCGCTACCTCTATCTGGACGTGCGCCCAGAGACGGTGAACAAGTACGCCGCGCTGGACGGCCGCACCAACCCCGATGGCACCCCCTATCAGGTCACCGCCGACGACCTGCAGGCCAAGCTGCCGGAGATCATCGACTTCTGCCGCACCTACCTGGGTATCGATCCCATCACGGAGCCCATGCCCGTTCAACCGACGGCCCATTACGCCATGGGGGGGATCCCCACCAACAAGCGAGCGGAGGTGGTGATCGACGAGGAGAACACGGTCATGCCCGGCTTCTACGCCGCGGGCGAGGTCGCCTGCGTGTCCGTGCACGGGGCGAATCGCCTGGGCACCAATTCGCTGCTGGACATCATCGTGTTCGGCAAGCAGGCCGGGCTGAACGCGGCGGAGTTCGCCCGTCACGCCTCGTTCCAGCCGCTCCCCGCCGACGCCGCGGACTTCGCCCGCCAGCAGCTGGAGGCGCTGCTGAACTCGAAGGGGAACGAGCGGCCGGCGGAGATCAGCCGGGAGATGAAGCACACCATGTTCGATCTGGTGGGGGTGTTCCGAACCGAGGAGGGGATGCGCCAGGCGCTGGACAAGATCCGAGAGCTGAAGGAGCGCTACAAGCACATACGCATCCAGGATCGCGGCAAGGTCTTCAACATGGACCTGCTCAACGCCTGGGAGCTGGGCAACCTGCTCGACCTGGCGGAGGTGACCACCGTCTCCGCCCTGGCGCGCAAGGAGAGCCGCGGCGCCCACGCCCGGGAGGACTACCCCAAGCGAGACGACAAGGAATGGCTCAAGCATACATTGGCCTGGCTGAGCGAAGACGGCGTGAGGCTGAGCTATAAGCCGGTTGTGATCACCAAGTACACGCCCAAAGAGCGCGTGTACTAGCAGGGAGCTGACCATGCAGGTGACACTGAAGATCTTTCGCTACGATCCCGAGAAGGATAAGAAGCCGCACTACGAGACGTATCGGGTGGAGGCCGAACCGACCGATCGCGTGCTGGACCTGTTGGAACACATCAAGGGATATTACGACGGCACCCTCTCCTTCCGACGCTCCTGCGCGCACGGCATCTGCGGCTCAGACGCCATGCGCATCAACGGACGCAATCGACTCGCCTGCAAAGTGCTGGTCAAGGATCTGGGAACCAACAAGATCACCGTGGAGCCCCTGTTGGGGCTGCCGGTGGTCAAGGACCTGATCGTGGACATGGAGCCGTTCTTCGAGCACTATCGCTCCGTGATGCCCTATTTCGTGAACGATGAACCTCCGCCGGAGCGCGAGCGGCTGCAGACGCCGGAGGAGCGAGAGCGATTCGACGACACGACCAAGTGCATCCTGTGCGCGGCCTGCACCACCTCCTGCCCATCCTTCTGGGCCAACGAGAACTACGCGGGCCCGGCGGCCATCGTCACCGCGCACCGGTTCATCTTCGACAGCCGTGATCGCGCGGGCGCCGAGCGGCTCAAGATCCTCGACGATCAGTTCGGCGTCTATCGCTGCCATACCATCTTCAACTGCACCGACGCCTGCCCGCGTGACATCCAGGTCACCAAGGCCATCGGCGAGGTGAAAAAGGCCATCCTCACCGGCAAGATCGAATGAGCGGATCGATACGCCCCGCCTCCCTGCGCGAAAGGGCCCGACACGCAACCGATGTCGGGCCTCTTGTTTTCCCGGAATCATCCACAACCGGGTGGGTCAGTCCCCCTCGCCCTGCGGTGGCGTGACGAAGATCGGGATGAACTCCACGCCCAGGAAGGCTCGATTGGGGTCGTCCGGATGCTCGCCCAGGGCGAGCCCGATGGTCATCCGCCGGCCGCCGCGCAGGATGGTGATCTCCACCCGCTCGCCCGGCTTGCGGCTCCCGATCAGCTCGTTCAGGGGATGCTCCTGGTCGATGGGCTGCCCATCCACCGCGATGATCAGATCGCCGGGGCGCAGGCCCGCCTCATCGGCCGGCGTATCCGGATGCACCTTCTGGATGAGCGCGCCGCCTGGCCCGCTCGGGGAGAACGGCCGCGGGAACGGGATCATCGGCGTGCGCTCCCCCGGCTCCGGCATCGGAACGGCCGCCGGACGTGGAGCGGATCGCATCACCAGGTAGGCGACGGTGCCTCCCGCCAGCGCGCCGGCGCACAGGCTCAACAACACCCCAACGACCACGATCACCGCCACGATCACATATGTGCGCTGATTACCCTGAGATGTCGCGCTCATGATCCCTCCTCTATGAATCCAGAGACCAGATAAAGCTCGGACCAAAGGGACCGGCTACGATAACGCTCACGCCGTTGGATGGTCGGTGCTCTGCCTGCTGCTCGATCGTCCAAACCCCAGCTGTGGGGACACGGCGGCGCCGTGTCCCTATAGGAGCGATACGCTCCCCACGCTTCCACGCCCTCCGCAGCAGGGCAACGCTATCTTCGATGATAGTGCGGCCAGATTAATGTCACATTAACGGACGCCATGGCGCCTGGGATAGCGCCCGAACCATGGACTGGGGTCGGGACGCCTCGTCAGGTCACCCCACAGGCATCCGGTCAAGCTGCACGCGAACGCACTCCCCACTTTCCAGGGATGGCTCGGAGGGTCCTCCCCCGCGCCTCCCCCTCGGTGGGATGCCGTCAGGTGCTCATATAAAGACAGGCGAGGCCTCCCATCGGGGACCCCGCCTGCCAGCCTATGCGATCGAACGATCAACGTGACCCAAAGGAGCCATACCCGGTCCGCGGTCTACGTGGACGCGCTTCGTTGACGCGCAGATCACGGTTTTGGAAGCTCACGCCATCGAACATGCTGATAGCCCGCTCGGCCGCCTCTCGCGTCGCCATCTCCACGAAGGCAAACCCTCGGGAGCGGCCCGTTTCCCGGTCACGGATCACTTCGGCACTCACCACGTCGCCGGCGGCACTGAACAGCTCTTCGAGGTCGAGGTCCGTCGCCGTGTATGCCAGGTTTCCGACGTACAACCTGATTCCTGTCATGAAACAGTGACTCCTTGCGTCGTCCTTCCGACCGGGGGCCGGAAGACGGATCGCGGCTACAGTCGGACGACCTTCACCGCGTGGGCGCCCTTGGGGCCCATCTCGATTTCGAACTCTACGCTATCGCCCTCTTCCAGAGTGCGAAAGCCGTCCATTTGGATGGCGCTGTAGTGGACGAAGACGTCCTCGCCACCCTCGCGGGTGATAAACCCGTACCCCTTGGTCGCATTGAACCACTTGACGGTGCCGACCATGCGCTCACTCATTGCTGCATCTCCTTCTAAAATTCTTGTAGGTGAGTGCCCGTCCGGACCAGTACAAAAAAGCCGCCAGGCGAAGTGCCTGACGGCGTATGTACTACGTCCGAAACAGATGCTACCTTCGACCTACGGGCCTCAGTCTAGCACATAACGGAATATATGTCAAATCGCCTTTTGGAGGAGAGGGGCGCAGTTCCTCAAAAGAAACTTCCTGGTTTCCGGCCCTCACCTGCCTTGCCCGGCTCGGCTCACCCCAATCAGGCCGGGAAAGGGCAAGTACAAGGCGGAAAAGAGGATGTTTGGGCGGAGGGAGGTCCCTCCGCACCTCCCCTGTGGGCTTGCGATGGGCCTGGCGAGATCTCCGCTACTTTGGATACACCGCCCCATCCCCGACCAGTTGCCGATACGGCCATGCGATGGCACAATAACACCGACGGGCCCTTTGGCCCGGGGAGCGCAGGATGCGGATCGTGCTGGATATCACGCCGCTGGACACGGGCCACCGAACGCGAGGGGTGGGCACCTACATGCGCGGCCTCCTCCAGGGGCTGCAGGCGCTGAATCCCCCCCATGAGTGGATCCTGATCGCGCACACGCCCTCCGTGCAGATCGCACGGCCAATGGGGGCCAGGATTATCCCACTCCCTCGCCCACGCCTGGGACGCCTCACCGCGCTGGTCACACATCAGATCCTGATGCCCATCGTCCTCTCCCGCCTGGACGCCGACCTGGTTCACTTCCCCGGGATCTCCGCCCACCTCAGCGTGACCGGCGTGCCCTGGCGGGTGCCGCTTCCCTTCGTCGTCACCGTCCACGACTTCACGCCGCTGCACATGCCCGAGCTACTGCACGGCAGGCGGGTGAACCACTGGTGGTATGCTCGACAGCGGCGCTGGGCTCGACGAGCCGAGCGGCTCATCTGCGTAAGCCGGGCCACCCGAGACGACGCGGTGCGCTTCCTGGACGTGCCCGCCACACGCTGTACCGTGATTTACGAGGGCGTGGACACGCGCCGCTTCCACCCGGCCGACGCCCCTCGCCCCGATCCCCCCTTCATCCTGTTCGTCGGGGGCGACTTCCCCAACAAGAACCGGGACGCGGCCCTCCAGGCCTTCGCGCGGCTTACCCGGGAGACCGATCTGCCCCACCGGCTGGTGCTGGTGGGGCCAAATCGACGCGACGACGCGGAGCTGGCCGCCCGGTATCCGGGCCTCGACCTGGCCCGGGTGACGCGCGTGCCGCACCTGGCTCCCCAGGAGCTGGCCGCTCGCTACCGGCAGGCCGATCTCTTCCTCTTCCCATCCCGACACGAGGGGTTCGGGCTGCCGGTGCTGGAGGCGATGGCCTCCGGGACGCCGGTGATCACCTCCACGGCCGCCAGCCTGCCGGAGATCGCCGGGGACGCCGCCATCCTCGTCGAGCCTGACGACGTCGAGGGGCTGTACGAGGCCATGCGGCGCGTGCTGACCGATCCGGAGCTGAAGCGACGCCTGCGGGAGGCCGGGCTGGAGCGAGCGAAGCGGTTCACCTGGACCGAGGCCGCGCGCCAAACCGTCCAGGTGTACGAGGCGATAGGAAGGGACGCGAGGTGATAAAAGAAAACGCCGGAAGACGCTCTCCCCCAAAAGTGTCCTCCGGCGTGGCAACTCAACGAGTTGCCCGTGCGAATTATTATAACACGAATAGTAATAAAGTGAGCTTACAAAGTAATAAAAAAAGCGATTTATTACACCTTATGAACCATCCTTCACAACAACCTCACAAAGCCCGCGAGCGCCGCCCCGCCATGCGCGGGCGGCCACCAGGTCAACGCATATGGTGAGGGAGAAGATGCGCTACATGCGATTTGTCCTGACCTTCCTGATCGCTCTGATCCTCGGCGGATGGGTGTTGGCCCTCGCCGCCGGGCTCGCCTCCCACATCCCATACCTGCCCACCCTGCCGTCCGTCGCCTACGCAGCGTCCTCCCGGCAGGACGCGCCCCCCATCACCACCACCCAGGAGACGCCTATCACCGCGACGACGCCCACGCCGACCCGCCCCATCACGGGGGAGGAGACGCCGCCTCCCGCCGCAGCCCTCCCGGCCACGCCGCCGGCCGTGACGGTGGATGCCACCGCCGCGATCACGGAGACGGGCATCCCGTCCGGGACCATCATCGCCAATCGAACAGCGTTCACCGTTACCTTCTTCCTGGAGGGGCAGACCTATCGGCTGCAGGCGCTGCGATCCGTCGGCGTGGCCCTGCCGCGCGTCACCTCCGTGCTGGCGCTGTACAACTGCGAGGTGAGCCGTCCCCCAGACCGGGCCGAGACCGAGTGCTTCTGGGACCCCTACCTGCTCCAGAGAGATGGGTTCTACGAGATCGTCAACGGGGCGGCCGCGGGGAAGCCGGCTCGGCTGGTGCTGCAGAGCGCCACGGCGCCTCCCGCCGATCAGGCATGGATCCACAACCGCACCGGACATGAGGAGACGGTCATCTACGGCGACAGGCTGTACGAGATCCCCGCCGGGGCGGTCGAGGAGATCCCTGTCCAGGCCCAGCCAGCCCAGGTCGCCTACCTGCGACACTGCCTGACCTGGAAGGGGGAGACAGTGTGCGAGTGGCTGCCGCGGGTGCTCGCCGGCGGTGTGTACTACGCGCTGCGGGAGTCCGTCACGCCCATCCCGATGCCCAACAGCCGCATCACCCTGATGGTGCTGGAGCGGATCCTGCCTCCGGAGGAGAAGCCGAGCGCGGCTGTCGCCACGCCGCGGACGCCCACGGCCACCCCCACGCCCGCGCCGTCCCAGCTCACGTGCCGATTGCAGGTGCAGGCGCTGAACGTGCGCAGCGGACCGGGGCTGCAATACCTGGTCATCTCAGCCGTGCGGCGCGCCGATCATCCCGGGGGAGAGGTGACCGTGCGCGGCCGGAACCCGGCGGGGACCTGGCTGGCCGTGGACGAGCGCATCGCGCCCGGCGGCTGGATCTCCGGCGATCGGGCGCTCGTCGCCTGCGATGGCGACGTGATGGCCCTGCCCATCGCCGAGATCACCGACGGCCGGCTGGCGCCCACCCCCACGCCCGCGCCGAGCCCTGCCGTCACGCCGACGCCCTCTCAGCCGGTTCCACCGCCGGGGAAGGCGCTGCTGATCGTACACAACGCCTTCGGGCGAGACATCACGTTCACCATCTCGCCGGACGTGTGGATCCTGAAGCCGGGCGAGAGCATCACCGTCATACGGGATCCGGGGCGGGTGACCTTCTCCGCCAGCACGCCCTTCCACTCCGGGAACGCCGAGGTCACGCTGAAGGAGGGGGAGACGCGAGCGCTGTGGCTGCACTTCGCGCCCAAGACGCCCGGCTCCCAGATCTACGTCCTCAAATACTGACCCCGCAGGGCGATGTGGGGCAGCCTGCGGGTTGCCCCATTGGTATCAAATTAAGCGATACGGAAGCGCGGCCCCGCATCTCTGGGATGGCTCGGAGGGGCGGAAGCCCCTCCGAAGAACTCTATTTTCAGGCCCTCACCTGCCCCGTGGGGCCGGAGGCCACCGGCCAAAGCCCCAACCAGGCAGGGAAAAGGCGAGAGAAAGCGTTTTTCTGCGGAGAGGCTTCCCCTCGCACCTCCCCTTTCAGGTGCGACCGCCCGTGGAGGGAAAAAGCGACAGGCGAGGGCCTCGCCCATGCCGTTAAGCGAATAGGGCAAGCGGCCGCTCGCCCCTACCCTCTAGCGGTATTTCC
>JAADGJ010000118.1 GCA_013152435.1 Chloroflexota bacterium
TGAAGGATATGCATAGGCGACGGGGTTACCGATACCCGCCGCCTGTCCCCAAATGGACGAAAAAGGCTCTGCTTCAATACAATATCTCAGCGTCTTTGTACCTTCGTGGTGAATGGTTAGATGCCCTTTAAGGGAATTCATGTCGCCCATTCCAAAAATGAGCGGAAAGCTCTTACCCCGGGCAAAGGCAGCCGATGCGGGACGGAGAAGGGAGGGTTGTTATAGGTCCAAACCCCTATCACTGCTTGTTCCCGCCGGTGTGTCCTTGAGGACACGCCTATTCTGCGTGGAATGAGCGAGATGTCAGGGAGGCAATCATCTTCTGGCCGCCATCTTGCTCTTCCGGCAAGAGGGAAGGAGTCTCAAATGCCCAAATATCTGGCTCAGTGCAACTACGTCGGAGAAGGCATCAAAGGGCTACTGAAAGAGGGAGGTTCCAGCCGGCGTGCCGTTGTTGAGAAGCTGGTCGAGTCGATGGGAGGAACGATTGAGGCCTTCTACTACGCCTTCGGCGAGACCGATCTCTACGTGATTGCCGATCTCCCGGACAACGAGAGCATGGCGGCAGTCGCTCTGTTGGTCGCTGCCAGCGGAGCGATCGCGATCAAGACGACGGTGCTGCTCACCCCCGAAGAAGTGGACGAAGCGGTGAAGAAGACGCCGGTCTATCGCCCACCCGGACAGTAGACAAAGGACGGTGTGGGCACATGAATGGCCGTCCCAACAGGCTGCCTTTCGAAGAGCCGTGCGCGGAACCCCCGCCGTCGGCTTCGTAACACCGGCCGGCGGCGGGGAACTCACGAGCCTTGGGGCCTATGCGTATCAACGGACGGTGCTCTTCAGATTTGGAATTCAGGGAGCCGCACATTGCTCCTTGCAGGCATAGCCAGGATATAATTATCCACACGGCTTTGATCTTCCCAACGGTGCTTCCCCCGTCCAACACCGAAATCTTCCGATAAGCGAGGGAAATGTATGTCGAAGCACATAGGAATCGTCGCATGCAGCGCAGAAGGAGCAGCTCTTTGCTATCGCACCATCTGCATAGAAGGGGAACAATTCCTTGGGAAGCGATACGCCCACCCCGAGGTCACCATGCACACATTCCCCTTCAGCGAGTATATGCAACACATTGAGGCAGCGGATTGGCAAAGCGTAGCGGATCTCATGCTCGCCTCCGCCGAAAAGGTGGCCGGAGCAGGGGCTGATTTCGCCATATGCCCGGATAACACCATCCACCAGGCGTTCGAGCTTATGGCCGGGAAGTCCCCTATCCCCTGGCTCCACATCGCCGAAGAAGTGGCCCATGAGGCAAAGCGCAAGGGCTACACGTGCTTGGGAATCCTGGGGACTCGCTTCCTGATGGAATCCTCCGTCTACCCGGAGAAGCTAAGCGCCATGGATATCGCGTACAGAATCCCCGAGGCGGAGGATCGGGAGCGAATCAACGCGATCATCTTCGACGAGCTCGTGTACGGCCGGTTCTATCCTGAATCTCGCGCTTACTTCCATCAGGTCATCAGCGAATTCAAGAGCCAGGGATGCGACGCCGTTGTGCTCGGTTGTACGGAGATCCCCTTGCTGGTAACGCGAGAAGGCTCCCCCTTGCCGACCCTGGACTCTACGCGAATCCTGGCCAGGGCCGCCTTGCGGAGAGCCGTTCAGGCGACATCCGGGTGAGAACGGGGAACAGGCACTTTCCTCTGTGGCCGGATGAGTCGCCCGCCGGAGCGTGAAAATTCCTATCCCATACGGAGAACATAACACATGAAACTCGTGGATAAGATCGTGGAGGTGTCGAACAAGCCCCCTTCCTCGAAGAGACGATTGGCGGCGATCATTCCCCCCATTCTTGTCTTCTTCTTTTTCTTCCCCTCCTTGCTCTTCTTGATCCCAAACCTCGTTCTGGACAGGCGACTCAACCTGCCGACGCTTCCTGGCACTCCCATCAGGGTGGCAGTCGGTTCCATCCTGATCGCTCTAGGCGTCCTCTTCCTCCTCTGGACGATCAAGGCACAGAGGGAGATCGGAAAGGGAACGCCCATGCCGTTGATGGCCACGCAGAAACTCGTGGTACAAAAGCCCTACTCCTACTGTCGAAATCCGCTGGCCTTCGGGCTGATTAACTTCTATCTGGGTATCAGCATACTCATCGGTTCGATCAGTTCCATGATCATGGTGCTCCTCTTTTCCACGATCATCTTGTCGTACATCAAGCTCATTGAGGAGAAGGAGCTTGAGAGAAGATACGGAGACGAGTACATCGAATATAAAAAGAGGACACCTTTCATTATCCCCGGATTGAGGCGTGAGCACTGAGCGTTTGAAAGCCATAGGCGTGTCTTCGGGGTCCTTTGCGCGTTGGATTCCGTTCACCTCGCATACCAGAACCTGGAGGCCGGGCAGTGCTGGCGGGTTGTCTACAAGCATAGGGCCGCTGTCGTTAGACAACCTGGCCATAGCCTTGAAATCATAACCGTTTTCCAATAAGTGTCTGGCGATGGGGGATCAGAAGTATGGAAGCCGAATTCGATTATGGCGAGCCCTCGCCGCGCTATACTGGAATTGCGACTTTCATGCGCACGCCACTGGTTCGCGATCCGTCTGGGCTGGATATCGCGCTCATTGGTGTGCCCTTCGACGGCGGGGCAGAAAACCGGCCAGGTCAGCGTCACGGGCCACGCGAGATCCGCAACATGTCGAGCTTGATACGTACCACTCACCATGTCACCAGGGTTAACCCGTACAAGCTCTGTCGTATCGCCGACCTGGGCGACGTCCCAATTGCCAACGTATTTCATATCGAGGCGAGCCACGCCGATATCACAGAGTTTTACCGCAAAGTACACGCTGCAGGCGTGGTGCCACTGAGCGCGGGGGGCGACCATTCGATCAGCCTGCCCATCTTACGCGCCATTGCCGCGGATAGACCCGTTGGCATGGTGCATATCGACGCTCACACCGACACTTGTGACGAGGAATTGGGCTCTAAGTTCACCCATGGCACGCCCTTCCGACGGGCTGTCGAAGAGGGGCTCCTTGATCCCAAACGAACGGTGCAGATCGGAATCCGTGGTACCCAGAACTCAGAGGAGGGGTGGGATTTCTCTCTGGAATCCGGCATGCGCGTCATCTTCATGGAGGAATTTGCCAAGCTGGGTGTGGAGGCGGTGATCGCTGAGGCGCGGCGCGTGGTGGGGGATGGTCCTACTTACGTCTCCTTCGATGTAGACAGCCTCGACCCGGCATTCGCGCCTGGCACGGGGACACCCGAGGTTGGTGGGATGACCTCTCTCGAGGCACAAATGCTGTTGCGGGGCCTACGTGGCCTTGACCTGATCGGCGGCGACGTGGTCGAAGTATCGCCGCCTTTCGACCCCTCGGGAAACACAGCGCTCGTCGGCGCCACCATGATGTACGAGATCCTATGCATTTTGGCCGAAGCCGTCGTCCGACGAAGAGAGGCCACGGAGAAGATTATCTAACAGCGTGTCTGAAAATTTACCGGCAAGATGTCTGAGGGACCTCCCTCAACGACCAACTCCACAGGGGGAGGTGTGGAGGGGGCCTCCCCTCCACGGAAATCCCACTTTTCCAGCCTGCACCTGCCTCTCTCGGTCCTTCCCGAAGGGTCCGGGCCGAGGCTGGGCAGATCGAAGACAAAAGAAGGGCTTTTTCCGGAGGGCCTCTCCACAGCAGAAGCAACGGCATTTTTCAGACACACTCTAACAGCTCGCTGAAACCGCCCTGCCAAGCGCATCAGGCGTATCACGCCCTGGACTGAGGAATTTCTTCGATGAGAAAAACGCCAAAAAATAGCGGCGAGCATATGCTCGCCGTTATTCTGAGAGCCCGGGAGGCGTGAACCAAAGCCGAGCCACCATCTATTTGCTGGGTTGATCGGGCTGGCCGCTGCAAAAAGGAGCGGATCCCTCGACGCCTCTACCGCATGGATCGCCAGCGGTCGGCCAGACTCTGCGATCGAGTGGCATCCCGGATCAGCGCCTTCGCGGAGGGCTTCGCCCAGGAAGGCGGCGGCACGTCATAGTCGAACCCCGGCAGGGTTCTGCGCTCGATCTTGCGCCCCAGCAAGTGCTCGATCCGATAGACCAGCGCCTCGTCGTCCGGGGTGACCAGCGTGATGGCATCGCCATCCGCCTCGGCGCGGGCCGTACGCCCGATCCGATGCACGTAATCCTCGGGGTGCTCCGGCACGTCGTAGTTGAGCACATGAGAGATGCCCTTCACATCCCACCCCCGAGCGGCGATATTCGTGGCGACCAGGACTCGATGCCTGCCAGATCGGAAGCCCTCCATGGCGGCGATTCGATCCCGCTGCTTGAAATCCCCATGGATGCACGCCGTGGCGATCCCGGCCTGACGCAGCTGCCGGGTCACGATATTGGCCTGCTGCTTGGTCCGGGTGAAGACCAGCATACTCTGGATCTCCATCTGTTCCAGCATGGCCACCAGAAGCTTCGTCTTAAGGTGCCTGGGCACCGGGTAAAGCGTCTGCTGGATCGCCTCGGGAGGACGGGCCAGATCGATCTTGATGTTCACCGGATCGCGTTGGAACTGGCGAGCCAGCGCCAGGATCGCCGGGGGCATCGTGGCTGAGAAGAGCATGGTCTGGCGTTGGCGAGGCATGCGGTTGACGATCCGCTTGATATCGGGCAGGAAGCCCATATCCAACATCCGGTCGGCCTCATCCAGCACGAGGACCTGCACGTCCTGGAAGCTCACGTTCCTGCGGCGCATATGGTCCATCAGGCGCCCCGGTGTGGCGACGACGATATCGACGCCCCGACGCAGTTGATCGGTTTGCTTCTTCATCCCGGCCCCGCCGTACACGGCTACGCCGCGCAATGAGGTGCGAGCGGTGAGCTTCCGGGCTTCCCCGGCGACCTGGATGGCCAGCTCACGAGTCGGCTCCAGGATCACGATGCGGGGGTTGCGGGTTCGGGCTGGCTCTCGCAGCAGGCGATCCAGCGCCGGCAGGAGAAAAGCCAACGTCTTGCCGGTGCCCGTCTGGGCGCAGCCGACGATATCGCGCTTTTGCAGGCCGGGCGGGATCGCCCGGGTCTGAATCGGTGTCGTCTCCTCATACCCTAGGGCGCTGATCGCCTCCTGTATAGGTCCGCTTAAATCTAATTCTGTAAAGTACATGGAACTCCTTTGATCTTCCTCACGTTCATGCAGGCATTTGACCTGCGGATTCGCGTTGGTTCGAGTGTTATAAAAAACCGCCCCGATTGCGTGAATCGGAGCGGTAAGGGATGCCAAACCGATTGACTTCACCAACGGTACCTGATTATACCCGCGAATGGGGCTGGTGTCAAAACGGATAGGAAGGGTAACCGAACGGATTCAAATGCGCTTGACCCCCCCACCCAGGGAAGGCACAACGGACACCGGGGTCGCCCCGCGGCATTTCCACCATTTTGGATACGCCATCGGTCAGGGGGCGAAATGGCCACAGATCAGGGGATGGATGTATACTTACCGAGAGGTCAGGGAGGGCCGTCGCGAGATCGGGCATCCGGGACAACACCAAACCATGGGGTAGATGATGACCAGACAGAAGATCACGTTCTTCCTCATCGTCGGATCGGCGGTAATCCTCGTGATCGTCGCCTCGGCCCTGCATGGATGGCCAGGGGAACCATCAGGACTTCCGAGCCGGGGTACGGCAGAGCCCACCGCCGAGGGGACGCCCTCTCCCGAGGCACTGGTCACCGAGATCCTCAGCGGTAAACGCACGTGGAACGGGCTCCAGATCGGGGTGATCAGCGTCGAAGAGGACGGGTGGCCGCTGGTGAAGGCGCAAAACCCATACAATGAGCCGCCAGCGCCCGGGAAGCGGATGTTGCTGGTCACCGTGCAGGTCGAGAAGGCGGAAGACGCGGACGATCAGCCGGTCTCCGTCGGGGCACAAGACTTCAAGGTAGTCGGCGAACGGGGCGTCGTCTACACCACGTACGGCAAGGAGACGAGATGTGGGGTGGTGCCCGATGAACTGGACGGGGTGGTGACGCCCGATCACCCGATCAGCGGCGCCATATGCGTGCAGGTACCGGAGGACGAGAAGGACCTCGTCCTGGTGTATGAGCCGTATGTCGGGGACAAGCCGGCGGTGTACATCCCCCTACCGCCGGGGAAATGAACGAGGAAGGTCGCTGGCCCGGCCGCCCGTCCGGAGCCTCGGCCCGATGAGGCGGCACAGGACACGAATAGCGAGGTTGCATATTGGCTTCGTACGATGACAAATATCGTCAGGAAGGCTACTACTGGGGTGTGCGCCCTTCGGCTCTGTGCTATCGGGTGCTGGCATTGATGCCCCCAGAACGGCCGTTGAGGTTATTGGACATCGGATGTGGCGAAGGTCGCAACGCCGTCTTCTTCGCCCGCAACGGCTATCAGGTCACGGCGTTCGACCTGTCGCCCGTAGGGGTCGAGAAGACCCGGCGGATGGCTCGGGAGGTGGGCGTCTCCCTGGAGGCGTTCACCGCCGATCTGTTGGAGTTCCGCCTGGAGGAGCCCTTCGATATCTTCTTCTCCACGGGCACGCTGCACTTCGTCCCCGAGGAGTTGCGAGCGGAGCTCCTCGATCATTACAAGCAGTTCACCCGCCCGGGCGGCCTCCACGCCTTCTCCGTATTCGTCCGGAAGCCGTTCATCGCCGAAGCCCCCGATGCCGACGAGGGGACTCGCCTGTGGATCTCCGGCGAGTTATTCACGCACTACCACGATTGGAAGATCGAATTCTGCACGGAGGAGATCTTCGACTGCACGTCCGGGGGCATCCCCCATCAGCACGCGGTCAACCGCATCCTCGCCAGGAAGATCCTCGCGTGATGCTCCGCCGGGCAGCGATCACATAGGAATCGTTTAGAGCGTGTCTGAAAATTTCCCGGCAAGATGTCTGAGGGTCTCCCCCAACTCCAGATCCACAAGGGGAGGTGTGGAGGGGAGGACCCCTCCACGGAAATCCCACTTTTCCGGCCTGTACCTGCCTTTCTCGGCCCTTCCCGAAGGACCCAGGCCGAGACCAGGCAGGTCGAAGGCAAAAGAAGGGCTTTTTCCGGAGGGGCTCCGCCCCTCCGAGCCTCCCCACAGCAGAAGCAACGGCATTTTTCAGACACACTCTTAGATGGATCACCCGAGATGCAGGAGGAGAGAGCGATGAACAGCGAGGGATACTTCGAGCAGGTGGCCGGGCGGTGGGACGAGATGCGGCGACAGTTCTTCCCCGATACAGTCCGGGAGACGGCCCTGCTCGCCGCAAACGTGCAGGCAGGAGAGATCGCTGCGGACATCGGGGCCGGAACGGGGTTCATCACGGAAGGGCTGTTGCAACGAGGGGCAAAGGTCATCGCCGTCGATCAGTCCAAGGCGATGCTCAAGGAGATCCGGAGGAAATTCGGGCCGGTGGATTGCCGGGTCGGCGAGGCGACTCGTCTGCCGGTCCCGGATGGGACGGTGGATTACGTCTTCGCGAACATGTGCCTTCATCATGTGGACGTGCCACCGGAGGCGATCCGAGAGATGGTCAGGGTGCTGAGGCCAGGTGGGAAGCTGGTCATCACCGACCTGGACGAACACGATTTCGAGTTCCTGAGGACGGAGCAACACGATCGCTGGATGGGATTCAAGCGGGACGACGTGAGGCGCTGGTTTGAGGCGGCAGGGCTAACGCACATCCGAATCGACTGCGTGGGCGAGGAGTGCTGTGCGGACTCAGCCTGCGGCGACGAACGCGCCAGCATCAGCATATTCCTGGCGCTGGGGACGAAGCCGTCGGGGAATCAGAAAAGCGACTAACAGAATCAGGATCTGCTAGTCGCCTTTCGGGGTTCAGCTCGGGGACGAGGACTCGAACCTCGACCAAGGGATCCAAAGTCCCCCGTCCTGCCATTAGACGATCCCCGACTACACGGGTACTCCTGAGTGCCGAGGCCCAGAATCGAACTGGGGACACCGCAATTTTCAGTCGCGTGCTCTACCAACTGAGCTACCTCGGCAAACAGAAAAGGAGCGGGCGATGGGATTCGAACCCACGACCTTCTCCTTGGCAAGGAGACGTTCTACCACTGAACTACACCCGCTTGTTGGATCGGGACATGAGATAGAGATAGAGGAGAATCCTCCATCACTATCGCCTGCCCCTATCTCTATCCGCTCGGTGGACCCGGTCGGATTCGAACCGACGATCTCCTGCTTGCAAAGCAGGCGCCTTCCCACTTGGCCACGGGCCCGAACGACCAGGTGCCCGTCACGACGTGGTGCCGACGAGAGGACTCGAACCTCCACGCCCTTGCGGGCAGCAGATCCTAAGTCTGCAGCGTCTGCCAATTCCGCCACGTCGGCAACCTGGATACGGCCGGACAGCCTTTTGGACTGGCCATACCCCCGATTCTGTATTAGCCGTCATCTGTCTCACCGGGCCCACAACCCGGTGGCGGCTCCTAGCTTGTAGGGTGTTACCCTACCTCGCCGTCGCCGCTGCGGCGAGACCGAACCTGCTTCCGCAAGCCCGGCCCACTCGCCTTGCTCCCGGCCGCACACTCGCCCAGCCGGTGACATTACTGCCACCGCTGGTGGGCTCTTACCCCACCGTTTCACCCCTTACCCGGCAAGAGCCGGGCGGGTCTGCTTTCTGTTGCGGTTGTGGTCACCTGGCGATTACTCACCAGGCGCCCCCACTTACTGTTTCGTGGGGCGGCCTTCCCGGCCGAACCGGGTGGGAGTCGGGAAGTTCCTCTGAGGCGCTTTTGCGCCCCAGCGACGGCGACCAGCCCGCTGTCCAGCCGTATAAGTTTCCTCGCTTGTAACGTGCCTCAGCGGGCAGCATTATAGCACAGCGACCCCCATGTGTCAACTGTTATTTAAGCCTCGGAGCATAAAATCCGCAACCCTATGTGTCTTCGAGCCGCCGACGCCATGCCTCCAACAGCTCGGCCAGGTCCGAAAACACCCAATCCGGCGGCGGATCCGCCGTAGCGAACTGCTCTGCCGTGGTCACCCCGCACAACACGCCGATCGTGGGCAACCCGGCCCGATGCCCCCCCACGATATCCGTCTCGTACCGATCCCCGACCATGGCCGTCTCCTCCGGCCGGGTGCCCAACCGGGCCAACGCCAACTCGAAGATCCCCGGCTCCGGCTTGCCGATCACCTTCGCCTTCACCCCGGTGGCCACCTCCAACATGGCGATGATCGAGCCCGCCCCGGGTGCCTGTCCCTCCTCCGTAGGCAAACTGGCATCCGTGTTCGTAGCGATGAAGGGAGCCCCGCGACGGATCGCAAAGGCGGCCTCCTTCGCCTTCTCATACGTGAACGTCGAATCGAATCCCGCCACCACATAATCCGCCTGGTCGTGACGATCCACCAGCCGGAATCCCTGATCGGCCAACGCCTCCCGGATGCCGCGCTCGCCGATGACCAGCACGGCCGCCCCCTCCGGCGCCTCCTGTCGCAGCCAGGCCGCCGTGGCCAACGCCGATGTGAACACCCGATCCTCGTCGACACGAATACCCAGACCGGCCAGCTTCTCCACATACTGGCCGGGCGTGCGACTGGAATTGTTGGTCAGAAAGAGAAACGGCGTGCCCTCCGCCTGTAACTGAGCGATGAACTCCCGAGAGCCGGGCAACAGCTCCGTCCCGGCGTATACCACGCCATCCATGTCCAGCAGAAACGCTCGTATATCACGCAACGATCGTGCGACCATGATCTTCTACGACGATTCCTCCTTGTGAGATTCCGCCTCGGCGGCCGCCACATCGGACTCCACGTCCACGGCGGCCGTGGCCACCGCCCAGGCCACGATCCCCCACGCCCCGCCGGAGATCAACAAGGCCAGCAGAATGGAGACGGGATTCAGGGGCACCTGTCCCCGCAGGATCCCGACCACGGCCAACAGCAACCCCACGACGGCCGCACCCAACCCGATCTTCAGCGGAGCCGACAGTCGCCTCATCCCCCCTCCTCCCCGGCCGGGCGCCAGTCCAGGACGTTCAACTGAAACTGCTGTCTGCCGTTCCATTCGTTTACCTCAAAGGTGAAGGCCAAATCGACGCGAGCGGGCATTTGATCCACCCACTCGCCCTGCTGGAAAGCGATCGCATCGAATACCACGCGGCCGTCGCTCACCGTTAATCGCAGATGCCGCTGATCGGCCCCCACCGCCCGACAGGAACGCACGGTCACGCCATGAGCCACCAGCACCGGCTGCTCGTTCCCATGGCCGCACGGCTCGACCCGCCTCAACTGCTCGTACATATCCCGGTTCAGCTCGCTCAGCTCCACCACCGCGTCAACGTACAGCCTGGGCACCAGGTCCTCATCAGATAGCTCCTCCCGGGCAATGGCCTGGAGCCGATCCTTGAGCTCGGACAGATGCTCATTGCGCACGGTGAACCCGGCCGCGGCCGCGTGGCCGCCATGCCGCACCAATAGATCCCGGCAGCGATCCAACGCCCGCGTGATGTTGAACTCCGGGATCGAGCGGGCAGATCCCCGGCTGACCTCTTCCTCCTGACGGACGACGATGGCTGGGCGATAGGTGGCCTCCACGATCTGCGACGCCACCAGCCCGACGACGCCGTGCTCATAGTGGGGCGCGGCCACCAGATGCAGGTAAGCATCTTCCTCCAGCTGCATCAGCGCGTCCTCCGTGTAGCGCCGGGTGAGGTCCTGTCGCCGCTGGTTGAGCCGGTTCAGCTCCGCCGCCAACGTGAGCGCCCGAGCGGGATCGTCCGTGGTCAACAACTCGAACGCCAACATGCCGGAGGACAGGCGGCCGGCCGCGTTGATGCGAGGCCCCAAGATGTATCCGATCGTCGTGGCCGTGACCCGACCCGGCCGCACCCCGGCCTGATCCATCAGCGCCAGCATACCCCGACGCGTGGGCTCGTTCAGGCGCTCCAGGCCATGGCGCACCAGGTCACGGTTCTCGCCCAACAGCGGGACGATATCGGCCACGGTTCCCAGGGCGACCAGATCCAGGAGGTCCTGCTCCCGCAGACCGCCATCGGGGATGTCCCGGTCGTGTGCGGCGGCCCGCAGCAAGCCTCGAGCCAGATGATAGGCAACCCCCACGCCCGCCAGCGAGTCGAACGGATAGCGGCTATCCGCCCGCTTCGGGTTGATCACCGCGCGGGCGGGCGGCAGCTCGGGCCCGATCGAATGATGGTCGGTGATGATCATGTCCATGCCCAGGCGCTGGCCATACGCGACCTCCTCCACCGACCGGATCCCGCAATCGACCGTCACCACGACCCGGCACCCCTCCTCCCGCAGCCGCCCCAACGCGTCGAAGTTCAGCCCGTATCCCTCGTCCACCCGATGAGGGATATAGGGGCGCACATCCCCGCCCAGGGACTGCAGCGTGACCGTCATCAGCGCGGTGGACGTGACCCCGTCCGCGTCGAAATCGCCGTAGACGGCGATGCGCTCCCCGCGGCGCAGGGCATAACGCAGCCGGGTGACCGCCTCGCTCACGCCCGCCAGCCGATACGGGTTGTTGGAGATCTCAGAGCCTTCGAGGAAAGCCGCCGCCTCCTCGGCCGAGGTGATCCCGCGTCGGGCCAGGACGCGCACCAGCAGCGGATGGAGATGGGATAAGCGAGCGGCGATCTCAGGCGAGGGGTCTGGGGCGATGACCCAATGTTTGGCTCGTGGCGGCACCGATTCCCCCTGCAATGTCGATGTCATGCGCTCCGTGCGAGAAAGCGGCTGCATTATAGCCCAGCCGGAGAGAACAGGCAACGCGCCGCGAGTCCCTGGGAACCAAGATCCCCGGGCTTTAGAGGCCCGGGGATCCATCGAGGCGAGAGCCAGTATCTGCCCTCCTCACTATCGGCGGCTACGGAAACCCGCCCTGTTGAAGCGTCACCGCCAACCTGTTGATCACAGCCAGCCCTGATTGCGTGCGAACTCCGTGATGAATGGGATCTCGGTTTGCTTTCCCTGATAGGCCTGGTAAGCGTAGTAGAACGCCACCAGATGCGGGAAGAAGAAGATGATCCACAGGAAAAACCCCAGACAGCCCAGGGTGACAAAGGTCAATATCAGGTAGACGATCATGGCGATGATCTCGTAGACAAACCCGACCACCCAGAAGATCGTGGAGTTGATGGCGTGGAAGCGCTGGAACGGTCGTCGCTTGTTCTCCTCCGCGATCAACAGGACCAGCGAGACCAGGGGGATTTGAAGGATGGCCAGCCCCAACCACGCCAGCGCGGCCATCAGACGATCATCGTCCGAAACCTCCACGTCGCCTCCTCCCTCCGGCACAGTCGGGCCGGGCGCCGGTGAGGGCTTCTCGGGCTGGGCGGGCTCCTCCTCCGCCGGCTCAGCCTGAGCGGGCTCCTCCTCCGCCGGCTCAGCCTGAGCGGCCTCCTCTCCGGGCTCCCCTGTCGCAGACGGCTCCGCCTGCGAGGTCCCCTCTACGGATTCCGTGGCTTCCTCCGTCGGCTGGGCCTCCGGAGATGTCTCCTCCCCCTCAACTTGGGGCTCCTCTGCCTCAGGCAGATTCTCGTTGCGTTCCTCTTCCATCATCGTTCCCTTCCCTCCAGAAACTGATGAACCTCTTCCACTCCTCGCGATACGAGCGATATGGCCAGGCTTTCAACCGCCAGGCAGCATCACTCCATATCCGCTACGACCGCCGAGGTCGGCCAGTCATTGAATATTACGTCTAAAGGCCGCCTCGGGTTTCGCGCCCCGTCACGTCCATCATGCCACGATTGGGAGGCGAATACTTGACCGGCATCCGACCGATGGCTGACGATCGGGCATCCAATGGGGTGGAAATGCAGCGAAACAGCCTCTGATGCCCATCGCAGGGTCTCAGAGCGCTTCCGGTCCCTTGGGAACGCGGGCCGGATATGCTACAATCCACGGGCACGGCTTCGAGAGGAGGCGCAGATGAACAAGCCGTCTCAGACTCGCGTGATCTTTATGGGGACGCCCGAGTTCTCCGTACCCAGCCTGGCCGCCCTGGTGGAGGGCGGCTACGATGTGGTCGCTGTGGTGACGCAGCCGGATCGCCCGGCCGGGCGAGGACGCAAGGTGGTCCCCTCCCCGGTGAAACAATACGCGCTGAACCATGGCCTGAAAGTATTGCAGCCGACCAGCGTGCGGAAGCCGGAGACGGTGGCGGAGCTGGCAGCCCTGCGTCCGGACGTCATCGTGGTCGCCGCCTACGGGAAGATCCTGCCCCCCGAGGTGCTGACATTGCCCCCCAAGGGCTGCGTCAACGTCCACGCGTCCCTGCTGCCCCGCCACCGGGGGGCGGCGCCCATCGCCGCCGCCATCCTGGCCGGGGACACGATCACCGGCACCACCATCATGCTCATGGACGAGGGAATGGACACGGGCCCTATTCTGGCACAAGCCACCCTGGAAATCCAGCCGGATGACACGGCGATCACGTTGGGTCAGCGGCTGGCCCGCCAGGGCGCCGAGCTGCTCGCGGCCACGCTCCCCATGTGGCTGACGGGGGAGATCCATCCACAACCCCAGCCCGAGGAGGGAGCGACGGTCTGTCGCCCGATCCGGAAGGAGCACGGCCGGATCGACTGGGCGCGTCCCGCCATCGAGATCGAGCGGATGGTGCGGGCATATCAGTCATGGCCGGGCGCCTATACCTCATGGCAGGGACAGCCGCTGAAGATCCTCCGGGCGCATGTCGCGGAGGGCTCGGCGGAGCCCGGAAAGGTCATCCCGTGGGAGGAAGGAGCGGCCGTAGGCACGGGACAAGGGCTGCTGGTGCTGGAGGAGGTCCAGCCGGCGGGAAAGCGGGCCATGTCGATCCAGGACTTCCTGCGCGGCCGCCCAACGTTCCTGGAGGCCCACTTGGGATAGGCCACAGGGATGGCAGCGCACCCATCCGTTGACCGTCGGCAGCAGCTGTGCTATCCTCAGGCGAACCTACCCTGAGGAGATGCGCTTTATGACATCGCCCGCCGTCGACATATCATTCCACGTGCGATACGCCGAAACGGACGCCATGGGCATCGTCCATCACGCGGCCTACATCGTCTGGTTCGAGGAGGGGCGCAGCGCGTTCATGCGAGCCTGCGGCTTCCCTTACTCCGAAGTGGAGCGACGCGGCTATTGGTTTACCGTGGCCGAGGTGCACGCCCGCTTTCACGTGCCCGCTCGCTACGACGAGCGGGTGACCGTACGCACCCGCCTGGCCGAGCTGCGCAGCCGCGGCCTCACCTTCGCCTACGAGATACGCCGTTGCGCAGACGATCAGCTGTTGGTCACCGGGGAGACCCGTCACATCTGCATCGATCACACCGGCACGGTGCGCCGGATCCCGCAGGACCTGCTGGCCATCCTGCGCTCGGCGCCCGTTAGCCAGGCCGGAGAAGCACCCACCCAGAGGAGGGAATCATGAAGGAGATCGTTCGCACGGAGAAGGCACCGCGTCCCGCCGGTCCCTATTCCCAGGGCGTCATCACCGGCGGACGGACCCTGTACGTGGCCGGCCAAGGGCCGGCGAACCCTGCCACCGGCGAGATCCCGGAGGGGATCGAGGCCCAGGTCACCCAATGTCTGGAGAACGTGAAGGCCATCGTCGAGGCGGCCGGCGCCACCATGGCCGACGTCGTCAAGGTCCACGCGTACCTGAAGGACATGGCCCACTTCCCGATCTACAACCAGGTCTACCAGCGATATTTCCCCGAGCCTTATCCGGCGCGCACCACGGTGCAATCCGATCTCTCCGGCATCCTGGTGGAGATCGATGCGATCGTAGCACTCCCGGATTAGGAGGTCCCCATGCGCCGCGATGACCTGGACACCCCCGCCCTGATCGTGGACCTGGACATCATGGAGGACAACATCCGGAGGCTCCAGGCCTACTGCGATGAGCATGGGATCCGCCTGCGCCCACATATCAAAACGCACAAGACGCCCGCCATCGCCCACATGCAGGCGCGAGCCGGGGCGCAGGGCATCGCCTGCCAGAAGCTGGGCGAGGCGGAGGTGTTCGCCGCGGCCGGCTTCGACGATATCCTGATCCCGTATAACATCGTGGGGCGGACCAAGCTGGAGCGGCTGGCACGCCTCATGCACCAATGCCACCTGATCGTGGCCGCGGACTCCATGACGACGGTGCGCGGGCTGGCCCAGGCCGCCGCCGAGGCCGGTCGGCCGCTGGACGTGATCATCGAGCTGGAGGGAGAGATCGGGCGAGCAGGCGTGCACACGCCGGAGGAGGCGGTAGAGCTGGCGCGGGCGATCGAGGACGCGCCGGAGCTACGCTATCGCGGCGTGATGACCTATCCCAGCATGCCGGAATCCGCCCCCCGCCTGCGCGCCTTCCTGGACGCCCTGGCCGCGACGGGGCTGCCGGCGGAGATGGTGAGCGGGGGCGGCACCGGGGCGGCCTATCACTCGCACGAGATCCCGGAGCTGACGGAGATCCGCGTGGGCACCTACGTGTACAACGACTGGAACACAGTGAAGCACGGCTGGTGCACACCGGAGCAGTGCGCCCAAAAGGTGATCTGCACAGTGGTCAGCCGCCCCACTCCAGACCGGGCTATCATCGACGGCGGCAGCAAGACCTTCTCCAGCGATGGCGGCCTGCCCATGGGACGTATCGAGGAGTACCCCGACGCGGCCATCTATCGGATGAACGAGGAGCACGGCTACGTGGACATCAGCCGATGCCGCCGCAAGCCGGAGGTGGGCGAGCGGGTCACGGTGATCCCCAATCACGCCTGCCCCGTCAGCAATCTGTTCGACGTGATCTATGGGGTGCGTGGCGACCAGGTGGAGGCCATCTGGCCCATCCTGGCCCGCGGCAAGCTGCAATAGCGAACGCCGCACAGCGCCGGCGTGGGAGCCGGCACCGCTACGATGGGACGCCGGCGGTCTGGAACCGCCATGCCCGGCCACACACAGCAGGCCGAGCTCCCACGCTCGGCCGCTTACCCAGCGACCGGCGCCGGCGTGGGAGCCAGCGCCGCTACGATGGGACGTCAGCGGCCCGGACCGCCATGCCCGGCCACACGCGCAGGCCGGGCTCCCACGCTCGGCCGCACAACAGCAGATCAAGACGATTAGCGACAGGTGGGAGCCGCTGCTGCGAAGGGGGATAACGAGGTGACGCAACCGAATCCGAACACGCTCATGGTGATCGGCGGGGGGTTGGCCGGATGTGAGGCCGCCTGGCAGGCCGCGCAGCGCGGCATTCAGGTCGAGCTGTACGAAATGCGCCCGGTGCGCCAGACGCCAGCCCACGTCACCGATAAACTGGCCGAGTTGGTCTGCTCCAACTCGCTGGGATCCAAGCTGCCCGACAGGGCAGCGGGCCTGCTCAAGACCGAGCTGCTACGGCTGGGCTCCATGGTCCTGGCCTCCGCGTTCGAGACCGCGCTCCCGGCCGGGGGAGCGCTGGCCGTCGATCGGGAGGCGTTCGCCGATCTGGTCACCCGGCGCATCGAGGAGCACCCCAACATTCGCGTCATCCGGGAGGAGGTGACCTCCATCCCCACCGATCGGCCCGTGATTGTGGCTAGCGGCCCCCTCACCTCGGACGCGCTGGCGGAGGACATCGCCCGGATCACCGGGCAGGAGTACCTGTACTTCTTCGACGCCATCGCCCCCACCATCACGGCCGAGTCGATCAACATGGAGATCGCGTTTCGCGCCTCACGCTACGGCCGCGGCGAACAGGAGGAGGGCGATTACATCAACTGCCCGCTGAACGAAGAGGAATACAACCGCTTCGTGGATGCATTGCTGGAGGCGGAGACCATCGAGCTGCGAGAGTTCGAGCGACGCATGTGGGAGGATCCTCGCTTCTTCGAGGGCTGCCTGCCGGTGGAGATCATCGCCCGCCGGGGCCGACAGGCACTGGCGTTCGGCCCCATGCGCCCCGTAGGGCTCATCGACCCGCGCACCGGCCGCCGCCCGTACGCGGTGGTCCAGCTACGCCAGGATAACCTGGCCGGCACGCTCTACAACATGGTCGGCTTCCAGACGAACCTGAAGTGGAGCGAGCAACGCCGGGTCTTCCGCATGATCCCCGGACTGGAACACGCGGAGTTCGCCCGATATGGGATGATGCACCGGAACACCTTCATCAACTCCCCCACGCTGCTCCGTCCGACCCTGCAATTCCGCCAGCGGGATGACCTTTTCTTCGCCGGGCAGATCACCGGCGTCGAGGGGTACGTGGGCAACATCGGCACCGGGCTGGTGGCGGGGATCAACGCCGCCCGGCTGATGCAGGGCCAGCCCCCGCTGGTCTTCCCCCCAACGACGATGCTGGGCGCCCTCTGCCACTACATCACCCACGCCGATCCCAAGGATTTCCAGCCCATGAAGGCCAACTTCAGCATCCTGCCTCCGTTGGAGAGGCGCATCCGGAAGAAGCGAGAGCGCTACCGGGCCTACGTGGCGCGGGCGCTGGCCGATCTGGAAGCGTTCGCTCGGGAGCACGGGCTGACGCTGAACCCCACGCCAACCCTGTGATCGGAGTTACGCCGCCCATCCCCCTCGCGGGATAGCCTCGCACCCAGCGTTCTCCCGCGGAGGGGCTTCTCTCCCGCACTCCCCCTTTGCAAGCGCAGTAGCCGCTCACAACCCTCCCAATCGGAGGCAGCGCTTCGCGATCAACTGAGTGCCCCCGAACGGTCTTGGACGAGATCCCAGATCCCTTCAACGGTGAACCGTCACCAAGCGCGGGCATGTTGACGGGTCATCCAGAATTTCCTATAATAGAATCGTCTTGAGGCGTGTCCGAGGAATCCAGTTGCTCCTGCGACGGGGAGGGGCGGAGCCCTTCCGAAGAATGCCTTCCTTCCGCCTCTGGCCTGTCCGGCCTTGGCCCAGATCCTGCGGAGAGGGCCAAGAAAGGCAGGTGCAGGCCGGAAACGTGCGGGCATCCGGCTCTGTGGAGGGGAATCCCCCCACAGCTCCTCCCGTGGAGCGCATGGCTGAGGGATGCCCTCAGACACCTTGGCGATAAATCTTCAGATACGCTCTTGAATCGCGTCTTCTGATTCGCCCTTGCCGCACGAAGGAGGGATCTCAATGGAACGCTCATCACTTCTGATCGCCATACTGTTGGTCGGAGGACTGGCCTTCCTGGCCGGCTGCGCCGCGATGAGCCCGGAACAACTAGAGCAATTCGCGGCGGCTCGCGCCACGGATGCGGCCGCCAGCCAGGCCATCGCGAACGCGAAGGCGACCGAAGTGGCCGCGGCAGCGCAGCTCGCCACGATCGCCGCACAACTCACCGTCACGCCGACCCTGACGATCACCGCGACGGCCACCGTATCACCGACCATGGTGCTCACCGAAACGGCCTCTGCCGCCCCCACCCCCACACCCCCAGAGGCCTTCGTCAGCCCGGCGGGCGACGTGGCGGTCAACGTGCGCTCCGGCCCGGGGCTGGTCTGGGAGCCATTCGCCACGCTCGCGCCGGGTCAGGAGGTTCGGATCATTGGCGTCAACCCGGATCGGACCTGGTGGCGCATCTGCTGCGTGCAGGAGGACAAGCCCGGCTGGGTCAGCGCACAGGTCACCCGCGCTCGCGGCGAAGTGGACAACGTGCCCGTGGTCCCGCCCATCCTGCCGGATGACCTGACGGCCACCTGGAGCATGCACTGGGAATGCCACTCTCGCGGCTGTAAGACCACCCAATGCGAGGGGAAGAATACCGCCCAGGCGAGCAAGGTCATCAACGAACGCTGGCTCGAAGTCGCACGCGAGGCGACGTGGGAAGACGACTGCGGGGAGACATCCACCTGGGTCGTGCTGGTGGACCGATACTCCGGAGAGGAGGGATCCCCCCCGGAGAAAGAGGTGCTCTTCCACTTCTTTGAAGGGCCCGCCAACCTGGGGGAGGCCAATCGTACCATCACGCTGGGCGACAAAGAGATCCCCGTATGGTGCACGGAACCCCGGTCTATGGAGGAGGAACAGGGAGAGGGATGGACCGTCGTGCTGGAGGGCGAAGCGTGCTACGACCTGCGAAGCGGGGTCGCTCTCACCATGGATTACGTCAAGCGATGGCTCTTCACCGGCACGTATGAGGGGAAGGAATACGAGCGCGAGTACTTCGGAGACTACGAGGTGTACAAGCAGGTCCTGGAGGAGACCAACCTGGAGCTTGGCTCTTCGTCGGGGCCCTGATCACCCGGCAGGCCGGGAGAAGAGGAGCACACAGGCTCGGGCGGTTTCGCCCGAGCCTGTTTCATCTTCTCCATGGACGCATCCAGGCGTCGCAACCCATCCTCCCAGGATCTCCTCTATCGCCGGCGGATCAGCGTGGCCACGACCAGCACGAGCACCAGGAGCACGGCCAGCCCGACGACCAGGAGCCCGGTTGATCCCACCGCCCGGGATATGAGCGGCACCGGCGTGGGAGTCGGGGTCGGCATGGGGACGGGCGTCGCGGTCGGGGTGGCCGTGGGAGTCGCCGAAGGGGTCGCTGTGGGAGTCGGTGTCGGAAGCAGGGCCGCGCCGCTCATCTCCTCCAATACGGGGGAACGGGCCGGATCCTCCGTGGTGAACACGACCTGATACTGCAGATAGCGCGCCGGGGGTCCATCCAGGCGCGCGATGTTCTCACCATCGGCGCTGGCCTCGGCCACCGGGGTCCATTCCTCCCACGTCTTGCCATCCGGGCTCATGCGAACGGCCACGGCCAGGCCCGTGCCCTCGGGCACCCGGGCCATCCATCGCAACTCCCGCCACAGCACCGGCTGTCCCGCATCCATCGGCGGCGAGGTGAACACGCCGCGCTCGCTGTACACCGGCGGCGCCGTCGCCAGGCCGATCCGATACTTATCGCCGTCATAGCCTGAGTACCACAGACGGTACAACTCGCCATCGAACAGCACATAGGGTTCGGCCACATGGACGCTATCCCAGCTCCCGGCGGGGCCCAGGTCCAGGATGGGGTTCTCCGCGCCCGGCCGCCAATGGATGCCATCGTCCGAGACCTCGTACCCGATCCGCCAATGCTTACCGTCGTGCCCCTCGTGCCACATCTGATAACGCTCGCCGTCGAAGATCACGTGGGCCCGGGCGACGGAGAAGTCGTCCCAGGAGCCCAGCGGGCCGACGTCCAGCACCCAGCGATCCTCGGCCCTCCGCTCCCAGCGCAACCCATCGGGCGACCAGGCATAGCCGATCCGCAGCGTGTCCGTTCGCTCCGACCCGCCGTTGTACCACATCTCGAACTTCTCGCCGTTGAAGAGCACGGCCGGCTCGGAGATGTAGTTCGCATCCCAACGATCGTCTCGCTCCGCCACCATCAATGGGTTCCCCTCATATCGCGTCCAATGCGCACCATCGGGCGAGGTGGCGTAGTTAATGGACCAGCGCTCGAAGTCATGGGCGCTGTACCACATGCGAAACTGCTCGCCGTCGAAGAGGACGAAGGGCGGATAGACGATGTTGGCATCCGGCCCGTCGGCCGGGCCGACGTCCAGCACGGGGTTCGCCGGGTGGCGGGTCCAATCCACGCCATCCGGCGAGGTGGCATACCCGATGCGCATGGGCGCCTTGTGACGGCCCGCGGGCGGCTCATCCCGGTTGCGGCCGGAATACCACATGTGGAAGGTCTCGCCGTCGAAGACCACCTTGGCCTCGTCCACCACGGTGGCATCCCAGGCGCCGGCCGGCCCGGTATCGAGCACCGGATTCCCCGGATATTTGGTCCACACGCCCGGTTGAGAGCGCAGCCGCAGGAAGCCTCGCGGGTCGTGATCGTAGGCATAAGGCGTGCCCAGCGCGTCCAGGCCGCGGGCGTCCAGGTGATCCCGCTCGCCCGCCATGAAGTCGGCCTGCGTCGTGTGGGTGAAGGTCACCACTCCGCCATTCATTCGCAAGGACAGGCGGATTGTAGGGGCCAGGCATGCCTGGCCCCTACAATGGGCATCCACGTAGCCCAACGCCGGCATCAAGGAGAGGAAAAGCGTAATGAGCGGCAAGAGTGCGAGGCGGATGCTCCACCCATAGCCCCTACGGCATCGCCCGCGATTTTTGGTAGGAGCACGGCGCCGGGCCCCTACCATAGATAGACGCTCCGCCGATGGCGCGTTCTCCAACGCTCTCCCCGGTGATATCATGGTGGATAATCCCTCAGGAATTCGTAGGTGATGCGGGAGAGGTCGGCCATGAGCGTCGAGCTCAGCTCCCACTCCAGCCACACCGGCCGATAGAGATAGACGGCGATGACGTAAGGCCCGTTGGGCCCCCAGATGGCGGCCACATCGCCGTGGGTGTCGTCGATGAAGCCATGCTTATGGGCCATACGCGTGCCCTCCGGCACCCCCGCCTCCAGCAGCACGCCGATGCGCAGCCCCGCCATCCAGTCGATCATCTCCTGGCACTCGTGCGGCGTGAGCTCGCCCGGGTAAGCGGCCAGCAGCGTCCCGCCCCCCTCGGCGCACTGCACGATCATCTCCATGAGCAGCCCCATGTCCTTGGCCGTGGTCTGCATGAACGGGTCCGGCTTCGTGTCCAGGTCCTTGCGTTGGTTGGCCGGCGTGACCACGTGCGGGGGAACGCCGGAATGCTTGTCGTACGGGGCGGCGATGAACGTGTTGCGTAACCCCAGCCGGCGCATCGACTGTGTCACGATCTGCGCCCCCCGATCCGGGCTGCCATCGCCGATGATGCCCAGCAACAGATTCGCCGTGTAATTCCCGCTCAGCCGCATGGTCTCCGAGATCAGACGGGACGTCTCCACGTCGGGCTCATCGTCCAGGTGCCGGTAGACCTCCATCAGGATGGCGATCTTCATCGTGCTCATGGCCGCGTAGGCCACCTCCTCGTTGATCCCCACCTCCCGCCGGTTGCGGATATCCCGCACCCACACGCTGGCGATGCCGGGGAAGCTATCCAGCCTGCTCTGCAGGAGCTCATGCAACAATGAGATGTCCGGCTTGGGCGGCGGCTCCTCGATGACCACCAGGTCCGCCTGGCGGTCCGTCGCCCGAGTGAGCGCGGCGATCAGGCCCGGCACAGAGGCCTGAGGATCCAACCGCTGACCGGGCTTGCCGGGAGTGATCCGCCCGGTGGCCGGAACCACACGTGGGGGCACCGGGTCTCGATCATAGCGGGCGGCAATCTTGTTCAGCCAGGCGGCCAACGCGGTCGTGTCCAGCGAGAAGCGAACGGGGACCTCAACCTGAGGAGGAGGTTGATGAGTGGCATAAGCGAAAAAGCCACGCCAGAAATACTCGCCGTGGCGATACCGTTCCGCCTCGGCGAAGATCGCCTCCAGGTCCGGCTGGAAGCCGATCTCGGAGGGCCGCAGGAGCAGATGCTGCTCCCCATAGCGGATCAGCACCGGCTGCGAGAGCGCGTCCGCTAGCGCCTGGGCAGCCTCGTCGAGGGTCCGGGCGCCGCTCAGGTCCATCCCGGCGATGGTCACACCCCGAGGGATCGGCCCCATCTCCTGGTGATACGTCCAGAGCCGGGGCCCCAGGGAGGCGGCCAGAAAAACCGCCAGCCCCAACAGGAACACGCGAGACCTACGCATCCATCGCCTCACGGCCGCGCACAGCGCCGGGCCACGGCCTCACTCCCACTCGATGGTACCGGGCGGCTTGGAGGTGATGTCATAGACCACCCGGTTCACGCCGGGGACCTCGTTCACGATGCGGCTGCTCACGCGGGCCAGCAGGTCATAAGGCAATCGCGCCCAATCCGCCGTCATGAAATCGTCCGTGGTCACGGCGCGCAGCGCGATCACGTTGGCATAGGTGCGGCCGTCCCCCATGACGCCCACCGAGCGCACGGGCAACAACACGGCGAAGACCTGAGCCGTCTGACGATAGAGCCCCGCCGCACGCAGCTCCTCCAGCAGGATCGCGTCCGCCCGACGCAGCGTCTCCAGACGCTCCCAGGTCACCTCGCCCAGAATGCGGATCGCCAGCCCGGGGCCGGGGAAGGGATGGCGCCACACGATCTCCTCCGGCAGCCCCAGCGCCTCGCCCACGGCCCGCACCTCGTCCTTAAACAGGTAGCGCAACGGCTCGACAAGCTCGAACTGGAGATCGGGGGGCAGCCCGCCCACGTTGTGATGGGTCTTGATCTTCTGGGCGGCCCGGGTCTCGGCCGACGTGGACTCGATCACATCGGGATACAAGGTGCCCTGCGCCAGAAAGTCCACCTGTCCCAACGCCCGTGCCTCTCGCTCGAACACCCGGATGAAACGAGCGCCGATGCGCTTGCGCTTCTCCTCCGGATCGGTGACCCCGGCCAGGTCGGCGAGGAACTCTTCGGTAGCGTCCACGGCCACCAGCCGCAGCCCCAACGAGCGTTGGAACGTCTCCACCACCTGCTCCGGCTCCCCCTGACGCAGCAACCCCGTGTTGACGAAGATGCACGTGAGCTGATCGCCCACCGCCCGCCCGACCAGGGCGGCCGTCACCGCGGAGTCCACGCCGCCGCTCAGCCCGCAGATGACGTGGCCGTCCCCCACCCGCTCGCGAATCCGGGCGACCGCCTCATCGATGAAGGAGCCGGGCGTCCACGTCCCCTGACAGCCGCACACGCGGTACAGGAAGTTATGCAGGATCTCACGGCCGTAACGGGTGTGTTCAACCTCCGGATGGAACTGCAGGCCGTACCAGCCGCGGGCGACATCGCCCATGGCGGCGATGGGGGAGTTGTCCGTGCGCGCCAGGGCCGACCAACCGGGGGGCAGGGCCTCGATCCGATCGCCGTGGCTCATCCAGACCGGCTGGCGCTGGGGCACCCCCACGAAGAGGGGCACGGTGGGATCCAGGATCTCCAGATCGGCGGGGCCGTACTCCCGCTCAGCAGCGGGGGCCACGCGCCCTCCCAGCTCGTGGGCCAGCGTCTGCATCCCGTAGCAGATGCCCAGCACGGGCTTGCCCGCCCGCAATACCGCCCGCGGCAGGCGCGGCGCGCCCGGCTCGTAGACGCTGGCCGGCCCTCCCGACAGGATGAACCCCTTAGGCGCCAACCGCTCAAACGCCTCGTCCGGCGCGTCCCAGGGGACCAGCTCGGAGTAAACGTGGGCCTCTCGGACCCGCCGGGCGATCAGTTGCGCGTACTGGGAGCCGAAATCGACGACCACGACGGCTTCACGGGCCATACCCTCACTCCAGGAACTCGATGCGGCCGTTCTCCATGTTGGAGATGATGACCAAGGACTCGATCGGGATCCCCAGCGTCCCCAACAGCTCACGGCCGCCCTCGAAGCGCTTCTCGATCACCGCGCCGATGCCCACCAGGGTCGCCCCCGCCTGCTCGACGATCCGCACCAGGGCGGCGATGGTCTGGCCGGTGGCCAGGAAGTCATCCACCAACAACACCCGATCCTCCGGCCCCAGGTACTCCGGGGAGACCAACAACTCGACCTCCCGCCCTTTCGTGTGAGACGGCGCCACGTCGCGATAGACCTGATCGGGCATGGTGATGGGCTTGCTCTTGCGTGCGTAGACGACGGGGACGCCCAGGGCCAGCGCGGTGGTCAGCGCCGGCGCGATGCCCGAGATCTCCGCCGTGATGACCTTGGTCACCCCCGCCTCGCGGAACCGATCGGCCAGCGCCCGGCCCACCTCCAACATCAACACGGGATCCACCTGGTGGTTGATGAAGCTGTCCACCTTGAGGATCCCTCGCCCCAGGTTACACCCCTCTTCCAGGATACGTTGCTTCAGAGCCTGCACTCCGACGCCTCCTCCTCCTGTTGAAGCCACGCCCTCGCGTGGCTCGTGAATCCACGGCACCCGGTCGCCGATGTTCATACGCAGCATCCTGCCCAGAGCGTTGGGCTATTCTACAACATGAGGCATCGGCCGAGCAAGCCTGCCGGGGCCAAGAACGGCCTTCCCAGGGCTCCAAGATCCAGATGGCCACGGGATCGCCCTCGGCAGACCCTACGCGTGCCCACGCCCTTTGGGGAGGATCGGAGGGGCTTACCCCGGGTGGAGACGATTTTCCGGCCTGCACCTGCCTTTCTCGGCCCTTCCTGAAGAGTCCAGGCCGAGGCCGGGCAAGTCGAAGGTAGAAACAACGGCATTTCTCAGACACACTTTATTGAGCTTCGCTTAGATGAAGCCGGGGCAGGGGCGATTCATGAATCGCCCCTGCCCACAGGTAGGTGGCGGTGGATAAATTCCTCGTCTGGGAAAAAGCCCGCAGGCGCATCCCCTTTATAGGGTCATACCCCGAGTCTTTGCACCTGCCCATGCGTGCTCCAAGCGGACAACAGTCCGCTCTGTGTCGCCGGACTGTTGTCCGGCGGGAGCTTAGGCCATAGGCCAGAGCCCCCGCCTCAGCCGGGCAAGGCAAGGCTGAGATAAGCAATACGGAAGCGCGGCCCCGCATCTCCGGGGTGGCTCGGAGGGGCGGTAGCCCCTCCGAAGAACTCTATGTTCAGCCCTTCACCTGCCCCGTGGGGCCGGAGGCCACCGGCCAAAGCCCCAACCAGGCAGGGAAAAGGCGAGAGAAAGCGTTTTTCTGCGGAGGGGAGGCCCCTCCGCACCACTCCTGGGAGCTTGCGACGGGCATCGTGGGCTGTTTCGCGGAATTTCCACCCTTTTGGATGCGCCACCTGATCGGGACGAACGTTGAAAATCCTGGAGCTTCATGGTAAAATGTAGTAGTCAATCCTGGAGGACAAGCACACGTAGGAGGGCTGACATGGGTAGACGGCGTCCCACCATCGCCGGCGTGCTGCTTCTGCTCGCGTGGATGCTGACCATCCCGGGCAGCGCCGGCGCCAAACAGCCCGCGGATCCTCCCGGCTGCACGAACCTCATCGTCAACGGTGACTTCGAGCACACCGGCGGATGGTGGCTCCATGTCAGCCCCGCCACACCGGCCTACGTCCCCGCACCCAACCGCTCGGGAACCGCGATGCGACTGGGGATCACCAGTCCCCCGAACCAGGAGGCATACTCCTCCATCGAACAGACCGTCACCATCCCCGCCGACGCAGCCACCGTAGAGTTGAGATGGGACTTCTTCGCCATCGCCAAGGGCCCCGCCGACGACGACCGACAGCAGATCAAGATCCTGGACCCCATCTCCCGTGCTCCCCTTGAGATCCTATGGGATACCCGACGAAACGACCACACCTGGCTCACCGCCGCGGCGGACATGAGCATGTACAAGGGGAAGACCATCATCCTCTACTTCAACGTGTACAATGACGGCGCAGGCGCCGACGACGAGACCACAGCGCTCTACCTGGATAACGTGAAGCTGGAGGTGTGCACGGGGGTGACCCCCACCCCAACGCCATCGTCCACCCCCTCCATCTCCACGACCGCCACCCCGCCCACGTCCACCCCCACGGCAGCCCTCCCCAACGTCGCGATCATGTACATCGAATACGATCCGCCGGGGGCCGATATCAACGGGGAATACGTGCGCATCGAAAATCTGGGAGGGACGGCCGTCAGCCTGACCGGATGGACCCTGAGCGACCAGGCGAATCACAAATACACGTTCCCTCCCTTCACTCTGAACCCGGGCGCGTCCGTGCGCGTCTGGACCGGCAGCGGCGTCAACACGGCCGCGGATCTCTACTGGGGGAGGACCACGCCCGTTTGGAACAACGGCGGCGACACAGCCTACCTGCGGGACAGCGGAGGCGCCCTGATCGACACGTACACCTACACCCCCGTGGCCACACCCACCCATACGTTCACGCCCTCCCCCACCTCCACGAGCACGTCGACGGCTACACCTTCGGCTACGGGCACGCCTCCTACCCCCACACCGACCCCAACGCCGACGACCGCGGCCACCAGCACGCCGGTCCCCACCACCGCGCCGACCACGGCGCCCACCGCCGTGCCCGGCAACTGCACCCAACTTCTGCAAAACGGCGGCTTTGAAACGGACGGCGGCTGGCAGCTGTACCGCACCTTGTTATGGCCCACATTCGTTGGACCACCCAATCCCGTTCACAGCGGCTCCCGGTCCGTCATGCTGGGCAACCAAAGCCAGCCGGACGCCGCCTCGTACTCCTCCATCCGCCAAGCGGTCTTCATCCCAGCGGACGCGCAGACGGCCCGCATCGAGTTCTGGTACTGGGCTCGCTCGGACGCCCCCAACGGCAGCGACCGACAACAGCTCCTCCTCCTCGATCCCCTCTCCTATGCCCGCATCGCGGACCTGTGGCGTCCCCATCCGTTGCACAACGAACAGAGCTGGCAACGCAAGGTCATCGATCTGACGCCTTATCGGGGGCAGTGGGTGCTCGTCTATTTCAACGTTTACAACAACGGGGATGGTCAGCGCACCATCATGTTCCTGGACGATGTCGCCCTGTTCGCGTGTTGGGCATCCCCAACCAGCACGCCTACCCCCACAGCGACGAGCGTGAGTCCCTCCCTCCGCCCATCGACGGACATCTCCCTCGCCCGGCCCACCCCCTCGCCGGCGGCCACCGCCCCTGTCACGCGCACGCCGACGGCCACACCGACCATCACCCGGACGCCCACCCCCAGGCCGGCCGTGACCGTGATCGCCGTCACCGAACAGCCACCCTCCTCCGCCGGCTCGGACGAGGGAACTGCCTTCTGGGACAGCATCATGGGATGGTTCCTCCGGAGGGGGCTTCCCCTCATCGGTGTATTCGCCGGTTTGCTCATCTTCTCCCTCATCCTCGTCCTCGTCTGGCTGGCCTATGGATCCAAGAGCGACGAGCCTCACCTCTAGCGGGCGAGTCCGTCTCCACGATGACGCCTTGCATCCCCGGGATCATGCCCGCCACTCTCCCCAGAGGGCAGCGGATTGAGAGCGTATCTGAAAATTTACCGGCACGATGTTCTGAGGGGGTCTCCCTCAACGACCGGCTCCACAAGGGGAGGTGCGGAGGGGGCCTCCCCTCCACGGAAATCCCACTTTTCCAGCCTGCACCTGCCTCTCTCGGCCCTTCCCGAAGGACCCAGGCCGAGGCCAGGCAGGTCGAGGGCAAAAGAAGGGCTTTTTCCGGAGGGGCTCCCCCCAGCAGAAGCAACAGCATCTTTCAGACACACTCTGAGGGACGGATGAACGTCGCCCGGGCGTCCTCCATCCGCCGACCACCCGTGCGGCAGATAGGTTTGACGCTCGCGAGCAGGTACGTGATAATGAGGCCATGAGCATCCTATCTCGGGGATCCATCAGCCGCCTATGGAAGCCAGCCATCCTTCTGTTATTCATCGTCGGGGGCAGCCTGCTGGTCCTGCTCATAAGTCGCGATGGCAGCCAGGCGGACGTCCCGCCTCCGGCCTCCTCGACGGCGCTCGCTCACGCGCCCCAGCCCACCTTCACGCCCACTCCCTCGTCGACGCCGTCCTCCACTCCCACGCCCACCCCGACCGCGACGCCGAGTCCCACCGCCACGCCGATTCCCTCACAGCGCTTTGAGGAGGCGGTCCAGCTCCAGGCCGAGGGCCGATTCGACCGCGCCCGACGCCTGTTCGCCGAGGTCGTGGCGGAGGCCGGTGGCACTCCTCTGGAACACGAGGCGCGCTTCCGCCTGGGCCAATGCTACCTGGCCGACGGACACTACGGGGAGGCGGCCGCCGCCATGCTCCAGGTCCTGGAACTGGACCCGGATGCCGCCCGCCGACGACGGGCCCGATTCCTGCTGGCGGAGGCGCTGAGAGGGCAAGGGAACTGGAACGGGGCGATCGAGGCGTATCAGGCCTACCTGGATGCGGGTGGGCTGGCTCGCGCTGAGGCATGGGAACGGATTGGGGATGCGTATCGGCAGATGGAGGAATGGGAACTGGCCGGGGACGCCTACGGCCGGGCCATCGAGGCCGCGCCGGACATCCCCACGGCGCTGCGCCTGCGGGAGATCCTGGCCCAGATGGCGCTGGACCGCGACGACCCCGAAGCGGCCATCGCCCAATACGAGGCCATCCTGGACATCGCGCGCAATCCCGGCTATCGGGCTGAGATCCTCTACCGGGCGGGGGAGGCGCTGCGGATGGCCGGGCGAACCCGAGAGGCCATCCAACGCTACCAGGCGGCAGCCGATACGGCGCCCACCAGCCCCTACGCCCATCGCGCCATCGTGGCCCTCCTCGACCTGGAAGCGCCCGTGGATGAATATCAGCGGGGCATCATCAACTACTACAACGGCGTCTACGCGCTGGCAGTGGCCGCCCTGGATCGCTACGTGACAGCGAACCCCGACGCCCACAAGGGCCAGGCGTACGACTTCATGGCGCGAGCCTACCACGCGATGGGCCAATACGAGGAGGCGATCGCCGTCTGGGAACGCGTGATCGAGGAGTTCCCCCAATGTCCCTGCTGGGGGCAGGCATGGCTACGTCGGGCGGCCGCCCAGGCCGCCATGGGCGACGCCGCCGCCGCCCGCTCCGGGCTGCTCACCTTCGCGGACGATTATCCTCAACACCCGCTGGCCGCCGAGGCGCTTCGGCAGGCGGCCCGGCTGCTGGAGACGGCAGGGGACTGCCGGGCAGCGGCCGCTGCCTACCGCGACGTCCAGGCCCGCTATCCCACCTCCGCGGAAGGGAAGAAGGCGCTCTTCGCGGCCGGGATGTGCATGTACCGTCTGGAACGCTGGACGGAGGCGGCCGACGATTGGCGCCTCCTGCTGGACGCTTACTCCTTGGACACGGATGAGCTGATCGCCAAGACGCGATTGTGGCTGGGGAAGGCTCTGCTGGCAGCAGGCCAGCCGGCTCAGGCGATGGAAGCTTGGCAGCCTCTGATCGCGCAACCCGAGACATACTACGGCCAGCGCGCACGGGCGCTGGCGCGTGAGGCCGGGCTCCCCCTGAACGCGCCCCTGCCGACGGCGCCGCCTCCCGGCCCCTCCGACCAGGAGGCAGCCGAGGAGTGGCTACGAAGCTGGCTCTCGGATTCGCCGCCGGGCCCCCTCTCGCTACTGCCTCCCGAGCTCGCCCGGGATCCGTCGCTGCTGCGCGGCCAGGAGCTGCTCGCCCTGGGGTTGGAGGACCTGGCGATCGGGGAACTGAATCGCCTTCGCCAACGTTACCAACACGACCCGCTGGCCCTGTATCGGCTGGCCCTGCGCTTTCGTGACATGGGCGTGTATCGCCTCTCCATCGCCTGTGCCGAGCGGCTCATCGCCCTCTCGCCAGGTCCATTAGAGAGCGCGCCGCCCTTCATCCAGCGGTTGGCCTATCCCGTCTACTTCGCCGATCTCGTCGAGGCAGAGGCGGCGGAGCAGGCGCTCGACCCGCTGCTGGTCTACGCCGTCATCCGGCAGGAGAGCCTCTTCGAGGTGAGCGCGACCTCCCTGTCGGCCGCGCACGGGCTCATGCAGGTCATCCCCGCCACCGGGGAGTGGATCGCCACCCGGCTGGGCTGGCGCGATTACCGTCGGGAGCTCCTGTACCGCCCCTACGTCTCCGTGAAGTTCGGGACGTACTACCTGCGGGCGGCGCTACAGATGCTGGACGGAGACGTGATCGCCGCGCTGGCGGGGTACAACGCCGGGCCCGGCAACGCGCTCCGCTGGCTGGAGCGGGCGGGCGGCGACGATGACCGATTCTTCGAGGAGATCACCCTCAGCGAGCCGAGAGTATATGTGCAGCGCATCCTCTCCTTCTACGCCACATACCGAAGGCTCTACGGCGCGACCACGGCAGCCGACAGGGAGGCCCTCTGGCATCCGGCTGCCCCGCCAGCGGATCAGGCCCGGGCATCGGACTCCCCATCCGAACAGGCCCACACCCCCGAGGGCTGACCCGTCCGGATCCCACATCCCGGCCCTCGCTCCCCCACTCCGACCTTATGCTATAATCTGGATGCCAAGACATCCCATCCCATCAAGGAGATGAAGTGGATCGATGATGTTACCCTTCGTGGAACGACTGGCCCGTGGCCCCATCCTCTGCGACGGAGCGATGGGGACCCTGTTATACGAGCGCGGCGTGCCTTTCACCCGATGCTTTGATGAGCTGAACATCTCCCAACCGGATCTGATCCTCGGCATTCACCGCGACTACATCGCGGCCGGGGCCGAGATCATCGAGACGAACACCTTCGGCGCCAATCGGGTTAAGCTGTCCGGATATCGGCTGGCCGACCGCGTGCGAGAGATCAACCAGGCGGGCGCCGCGCTGGCCCGACGCGCCCGAGAGGAATCCGGTCGCGGGGTCTATATCGCGGGCTCCGTGGGGCCGCTCGGACAGCATCTGACCCCGCTGGGGAAGATCACACCCGACGAGGCGTATGAGATCTTCCGTGAGCAGATCGGCGCGCTGGCCGACGCGGGCGTGGATCTCATCATCCTGGAGACGTTCGGAGCCCTGGATGAGCTGACGGAAGCGGTGAGAGCAGCCCGCTCCGTCTGCGACCTGCCCGTCATCGCCTCCGTCACCTTCGCCTCCGATGGACGCACCCCCGTTGGCCATACGCCGGTGGAGGTGGTCACCACATTGCAGACGCTGGGGGTGGATGCCATCGGCGTCAACTGCAGCACCGGGCCTTCCGGCGTGTACGCGGTGGTCGAGCGGATCATGCATGTGGCAGGTGACACGCCCCTGCTGGTGCAGCCGAACGCGGGATGGCCGGAGCACCATCAGGAGCGACTCCTGTATCCCGCCTCGCCCGCCTACTTCGCCGACTATGCCCGCCGCTTCCTCCAGCAGGGCGTGTCCATCGTCGGCGGATGCTGCGGCACAACGCCCGACCACATCCGGGCCATGCGACGGTCCGTGGACGCCGTCCTCGCCGGCGTCGCCCCCAGTGAGCCGGAGGACTGGTCGATCCCGGTCCTGACGGATGTGGAGCCCCCCGCCCCACCGGTGACCCTTGGCCCAACCCGGCTGGCCGAGAAACTCCAGCGCGGGGATTTCGTCGTCTCCGTGGAGGTGGATCCACCCAAGAGCTTCAACCCGGAGCGCGTGCTGGCCGGGGCGCGGCTCCTGCAGGAGGCCGGGGCGGACGTCATCAACGTGGCGGACAATCCCATGGCGCGCATGCGGATGAGCCCATGGGCCGTCGCGCATCTCATCCAGACGCAGGTCGGCATGGAGGCCGTGTTGCACTTCCCCACCCGGGGGCGCAACCTGCTGCGGGTCCAGGGCGACCTCCTGGCGGCCCACGCGCTGGGCGTCCGCAACGTGTTCGTCGTCATGGGCGATCCCCCCAGCATCGGGGACTATCCCCAGGCCACGGACTCCTACGACGTGGTGCCCTCCGGGCTGGTCAAGCTCATCAAGCAGGCCTTCAACCAGGGCGTGGATCAGGCCGGCGAGCCCATCGGCCAGCCGACGGCCTTCTTCGTGGGCGTGGCGCTGAACATGGACGCCCCCAACCCGGAGAGGGAAGCGAAAGTGCTGCGACGCAAAGTGCGGGCCGGGGCGGACTTCGCGCTGACGCAGCCCATCTACGACGTCGCGGTGCTACACCGCTTCATCGAGCGGTTCGGCCCTCCGCCGATCCCCATCCTGGCGGGCATCCTGCCGCTGCGCAGCATCCGCCACGCGGAGTTCCTGCATAATGAGGTGCCCGGCATCCACATCCCCGACCCTATCCTGGACCGCATGCGCCACGCGGAGGATCCGGCCGCCGAGGGGATCCGCATCGCGCAGGAGATGGTGTTGGCCGTGCGAGATCTGGTGCAGGGGATCTACCTGATGCCACCGTTTGGCCGCTTCCACATCGCCGCCGAGGTGATCTCCGTACTGGGACGGTGATATGCTGTAGAGCGAAGCCGATCGTTTCACCCCAGTCTCGACAGGGGCATCCAACCGTGCCCCCAGGCTCGGCAACGCCCGCCGAGGAAAGGAGGCGACGATGGCCGTAGTGACGATCTCTCGTGAGTTGGGTTCGGAGGGAACGCGTATCGCGGAGGAGGTCGCCCAAGAGCTGGGAGCGGTGTGCGTGGATAAGGAGGTGCTGGCGGAGATGGCGCGCCAGGCCGGGCTGCCGGTGGAGGTGATCGTTGAGGCCGAGGAGAGGCTCATGTCCCGCCCCTCCCTGGTCAGCCAGGACATGAGGGCCCTGTTCTCCAAGGGGCAGGGCACCCGGGCCGGGCCGCTGACCGAGTCCGCCTATGTGGAACAGATGGCGGAGGCGATCCGGGCCCTGGCCCAACGGGACCACATCGTGTTCATCGGGCGAGGGGCTCAGATCATCCTCCAGGATCACCCCCACGCCCTGCACGTGCATCTATACGCCTCGCCGGAGGTGCGAGCCCGACGGATCCAGCAACGGCGCAACCTGGCCACTCTGGACGCCGCGCTGCACATCATCCGACGCGCCGACGAGCAGCGCCGAAGCTGGTTCCGCCGATTCTTCTCCGGCGCCGACTGGAAGAGCCCGCGCTATTACCACCTGATGATCGACACCGGCCGGGTGCCCGCGGGGCTCGCGGCCGCCATCATCGTGCAGGCGGCGCGAACCCCACCGCCGGAATGATCCCCACGCGGGGAAAACAAAGACGGAAGACAGGAGCCTGGCGCTCCGTCCTCCGTCTCTCGTCCCCTGTGATCGTGCTCTCGCTACGCGGTGATCGCCTCGCCGCCATCCACGCGAATGACCGTGCCCGTGATCCAGGTCACGGAGGGATCGGACAGCGCTCGGATGGTATTGGCGATATCCTGCGGCGTGGTCATGCGCCCCATGGGGTTCCGCCGGGTGGCCTCCTGGATCATCTCCTCGTGGCCGGGGATCTTCCGCAACGCCGGGGTGTCCGTCACGCCCGCCTCGATGCAGTTCACCATGACGCCGTACGGCCCCAGCTCCAGCGCGAGCTGGCGGGTGTAGGCCTCCAGCGCCGCCTTGGCCGCTGAGACGGCTCCGTACGTCTTGAAGGCCCGGTAGGATCCGGCGCTCGTCATGGAGAAGATGCGACTGCCCCGGGCGAGCATATCTCGCCAGAACAGCTCCTGCACCCAATACACCAGGCTGCTCGCCATCACGTTTAGCGTCATCTCGATCTGCTTTTGCGTGATGGCCTCCTTGGGCGAGGGCGCGATGAAGGGCAGCAAGCTACCGAAGGCCAGCGAGTGCATGAGCAGATAAATCGGCTGAGGCGGATCCGACTCCTTGAGCACCTCCTGCATCCGGTCTAGCGCCTGCGCTCGCGCCTTGGGATCGGCCGCGTTCTGATTGAAGAACACCGCCCGCCGCCCCATCCCCTCGATCTCGTCGATCACGCGCTGCGCATTCGGCAGGGTAGCCCGTCGATCCAGGTGAACGCCGAAGATGTTCATCCCCGCCCGGGCCAGCTCAAGAGCCGTCGCCGCTCCGAAGCCGCTGGATGCCCCCAGGATCAATGCCCACTTTCCCTCTAGTCCGTTTCCCATCGTCTGCTACTCCTCCCTGCGATCTGTGAATGGCGCAATCGGCCAGAGCGACCGATCTTTCGTTACGCTGTAACCCCAAAAACGCCCAGAAGGCGCGGTCAGTTATGTACGAAACCCCTCCCCGCCCGCCATGGAGGCGAGGTGATGAGGTCCGCACGGGGGATCACCACGCGATGATTGTATCACACTCCACCCTCCCAGGCACATTTTCCACATTCCCTCGCCATTCCCACACATTCCCACATATTCCCACACCAGGATGTGGGAATCCCCAGACTTTGGCTCTTTTCCGAAAACCTTACTGTCCTGGGGAGGGAGGCCGGGAACGAAGGATCGCGGCGACGCAAGGCACGACTTTCCGTCGGTTTACGTCCAGGGGCACAACCTTACGTCGGGCGACGCGTCGCCCGTCCTTACAACATGGCAGCCAGGAAAGCCATGTCCATCCGCTCCGAGCATGAGCCAGGACAAATCCCACAGATTCCCACATCGGGATGTGGGAATCTGTGGGAAATCGAGCCCCCTATTTGCGGCTCTCGGGCTTCATGTCTCAGAGCGTGTCTGAAAATTTACCAGCAAGGTGTCTAAGGGGTCTCCCTCAACCACCAGCTCCACCGGGGGTGGTATGGAGGGGACCTCCCCTCCACGGAAAACCCTGCTTTTCCTGCCTGCACCTGCCTTTCTCGGCCCTTTCCGAAGAACCCAGGCCGAGGCCAGGCAGGTCGAGGGCAGAAGAAGGGCTTTCTCCGGAGGGGCGGAGCCCCACCCTCTGGTTTGGCCCTTTGGGTAGCGAAGGGCAGTGCCCTTCGCTACCCATACCAAGATACGGGATACCATAAAAGAGGCCGCATATATAGGACCTCAAAGAAAAAGGCCAAACTCCAGGGAGGGGCGGAGCCCCCCGGGCCTCCCCACGGCAGAAGCAATGGCATTTCTCAGACACACTCTTAGTGATTCCTCCTTTCAGCGTTCCCCTGTCTTTCGAAGCAACGGCATTTCCGGGGGGAAAGCCTCGCCCGCTCCCAAAATTGAACCATAAATCTATTTTTAAATTTGTAAATCTTTGACGCCTGCGCCGGGTTGCGGTACAATGCCCTCGAAGGGATCGCCCGGCGGATCAGCAAGAGGCGCCCCGAGAGGACATAAGGGAAGAAACGGCGCGGGAAGCGCATCAGAAGCGGACACGACGGGCTCGCACGGAGATGAGGCAAGTGAACGAAATCGAGGGACAATCAGGAGACAGGAATCCATGAGCGAAAACGGAACACCGAACCAGTTTCCATATCCAGGACTGCCGATCACGACCGACGGCTCCGGTGCCGTCGTCTGGGTAGAGACGCACATCACGCAGGGGGCGTGTGCTTACCCCATCACCTCGTCCACGGCCATGGGCGGAGGATACGCCGCCGCGGTGGCCAATGGGAAGAAGAACCTCTGGGACGAGCATATGGTCTTCATCGAGCCGGAGTCCGAGCACAGCTCCGCGACGGCCTGCGAGGGGTTCGCCCTGGCGGGCGGCCGCGTGACCAACTTCACCTCCGGACAGGGGCTCGTGCTCATGAAGGAGGTGCTCTACACCATCGCCGGCAAACGGCTCCCCTGCGTCTTTCACATCGGCGCCCGGGCGCTGACATCCCAGTCGCTGAACGTCCACGCGGGACACGACGACGTGATGGCCGTATCCGACGTGGGCTGGGGCATCGTGTTCGCCCGGACCCCCCAGGAGGCGGGCGATCTGGCCCTGATCGCCCGGCGGGCGGCCGAGGACAGCCAGACCCCCTTCCTGAACGTGCAGGACGGGTTCCTCACCACCCACACGGTGGAGAACGTGCTCCTGCCGGAGCCTGAGCTGATGAAGCAGTTCGTGGGCCGCCCAGAGGACAAGCTGATCAACCTCATGGACCCGGGCTTCCCCCTTCAGAGCGGCGTGGTGCAGAACCAGGATTCCTACATGAAGGGGAAGATCGCCCAACGGGCCTGGTACGACAGGGTGGAGGCCATATTGCAGGAGGCCATGGATGAGTTCTACCGGCTGACCGGCCGCCGCTACGGGCTGATCGACGCCTATCGCATGGAGGACGCCGAGTACGCGATCGTCGGCATGGGCAGCATGATGGAGACGGCGCGAGCGACGGTGGACTACCTGCGAGACGAGCGCGGCATTCGCGTCGGCATCGTCCACGTCACCGCCTTCCGGCCATTCCCCGGCCCTCAACTGGTGGAGGCGCTCCGCAACGTGCGCGCCTTCAGCGTCATCGAGCGCCTGGACAACCCCATGGCGCAATCCAACCCGCTGACCATGGAGATCAAGGCGGCCTTCGCCGATGCGCTCACCGGCGCCGATCGCTATCCCGAGGTCACCCGCATCCCCACGATCTACTCCGGATCGGCGGGGTTGGGCAGCCGTGACATCCGGCCGGGCGACTTCATCGCCACCGTCACTCACATGATCGAGAACGGCCGCCGCTATTTCGTCCTGGGCATCAAGCACGAACTGGCTCTGGACAACTCCTTCGACCCGGACATCCGCCCCAAGGGCGCCTTCTCCATGCGCGGGCACTCGGTGGGCGGCTACGGCTCGGTCACGACCAACAAGGTCATCGCCGACATCGCCGGTGAGGTCTTCGGGCTCCGAGTGCAGGCCTACCCCAAGTATGGATCGGAGAAGAAGGGGCTTCCCACCACCTACTACCTGACGATCTCCGAGGAGCCCATCCGCACGCACTGCGAGCTGAAGTACGTGGACTTCGTCCCGTTAAACGACGTGAGCGCGTTCTACACGGGCAACCCGCTGGCGGGTCTGCAGGAGGGCGGCATGGTCTTCATCCAGACGGCCAAGACGGATCCGGCCGAGGTCTGGGCCGACGTGCCCGAGTACGCCAAGCGCATCATCCGGGAGCGGAGGATCCGGGTGCTGGCCCTGGACGCGGCGAAGATCGCCGAGGAGGTGGCCTCCCAGCCCGACCTCCGAGTCCGCATGCAGGGCATCGTCCTGCTGGGCATTTTCCTGCGGGCGACCCCCTTCGCCGAGCGGGCGGGGATGAGCCGGGAAGAGCTGATGGCCGGCGTGGAGCGAGCGCTCCGCAAATACTTCGGCAAGCGCGGCGAGCAGGTCGTGCAGGACAACCTGACCGCGGTGCGCCGGGGATACGAGGAAGTGTTCGAGATCCCCAAAGAGGTGATCTACGGCGAGGCCGTGACGGCATAGGAAGTCTTTCTTGGGAAGGGCACAACGAGCGGAAGTGAGGTTAAGATATGGGTGTGGTAACGGATCGTGAGGATATCAAGAAGATCCGCACCGGTGATAACGGAGACGAGCGATACTCCGACATCATCGACGTGCAGGAGTTTTTCGACCGTGTGCTGACAGCTTACGAACAGGGCACGGCAGATGCGGAGCTGGAGGCCGACGAGGAGGTCGGCCGCAGCCTGGTTCCGGCTGGTACGGGTGCGTTGCGAGACTTCTCCTACATCGCGCCGGAGATCCCACGCTTCATCGCCGAAAACTGCGTGGGCTGCATGGAGTGCGTCACCGAGTGCCCGGACACGGCGATCCTGGGCAAGGTGGTGGAGCCGGATGTGTTGGATCAACACCTGGCGGAGGTCGAGGACGAGGCCGTCCGAGAGGACCTGCGCCAGCAGTTCGCCAAGACCACCAAGTACTACACCAGTTACGAGCGCAAGGGCCAGAAGCCCGGCCTTTTCAGCATCATGATCGATCCCACGAAGTGCAAGGGGTGCGCGGAGTGCGTGGTAGCCTGCGGCGATCACAACGCGTTGCAGATGATCCGAAAGCAGGACGATACCATCCCCACCTACCGCAAGCGGATCGAGTTCTTCCGCAAGCTGCCGGAGACGCCGGAGCGCTTCATCAACGAGCGTGTGCTGGCGGACATGATGCTGGCCGAGCGCTCGCTGCTGTACGTCGGCGGGGCGGGCTCCTGCGCGGGCTGCGGCGAGGCCACCGTGATCCGCATGATGCTGGCGGCCACCGGGTTCGTCTACGGAGCGGAGAACATCGGCATCGTGGCGGCTACGGGCTGCAACACGGTGTACGGTTCCACCTACCCCTATAACCCCTACCGGGTCTCCTGGACCAACTCGCTGTTTGAAAACGCCCCGGCCGACGCCATGGGCATTCGCGCTCGCTGGGATCAGATGGGCTGGCAGGAGAAGCGGCTGTGGGTGCTGGGCGGCGACGGGGCCATGCTCGACATCGGATTCCAGTCCCTCAGCCGGATGCTGGCCTCCGGCATGGACATCAAGGTCCTGGTGCTGGACACCCAGGTCTACTCCAACACCGGCGGCCAAGCCTCCACCGCCACGTACACCGGCCAGAACACCAAGATGTCCGTCCACGGCAAGGCGATTGAGGGCAAGCAGGAGCAGCGCAAGGAGCTGGGGATGATCGCCATGATGCACCCCAACGTGTTCGTGGCGCAGACCACGGCCGCGCACATCAACCACTTCTACCGGGCCATCATGGATGCGAACTCGTTCCCCGGCCCGGCCGTGGTGAACGTGTATACCACCTGCCAGCCGGAGCACGGCGTCGCCGACGATATGTCCTTGCACCAGGCCAAGCTGGCCGTCGACTCCCGGGCATTCCCGATCTTCATCTACGACCCGAGGAAGGGGAGCACGTTCCGAGAGCGGCTCAGCCTGCGCGGCAACCCGGCCATGAAGGAGGACTGGTACAGGAACCCCAAGACGGGCGAGGTGATCGACTTCATCTACTTCGCTCGCACGGAGGGGCGGTTCGCCAAGCAATTCGATCAGGACGGGAACCCTTCGGAGACGCTGCTGCGGGCCAATGCGGACCGGCTGGCCAACTGGCACCGGTTGCAGGAATTGGCGGGATTGCGCTGATCCGGGTATAATGGCCCACTGACATCACCGGTCGGAGGGAGATCACGGGGGCGGGCTTTGCAAGCCTGCCCCTGTTTTGCGTGCAGGGAGCAAACATCATGCCAACACAAGACGATCTTCGCCAAACGCTGCTACGACTGGACGGGCGCGGGTATCCCGCCTACAAGGACTTGGCCCGGCGGTACGAGTTTCCCGGATTCACCCTGTTCATCGATCACGTCCAGGGCGACCCCTTCGCATCCCCCAGCCGGCTCCGGGTGCGGGTGCCCCAATCGGTCGCCCGATTCGGCGCGTCCACGTACTCCACCCGCAGCCGAGAGATCGCCTTGCGCGATTTCCTGTGCCGCCGCTTCGCTGAAGCGTGTCGCCAGCGCGCAGGGCGACGCGGGAGCGGCCGCAGCGGGCTCCTGGCCATGGATACCCCCAGCCAGGAGGTGCTGGAGCGAACCGCAGTGCTGGTGACGGCGGAGTGGGTGGAGGCCCGGTTCGTGGCCGGGCTGCCCGCCGCCGGGCGACGCATCCTGGGCCGCCAGGCCGCTGAGATGCTGTGCGAGGACCTGCCGGCCATCGTGGAGCGGGCGCTGCTGGCCCGCAGCCAGCCGCGGGAGGCCCTCCTGGAGCATCTGCGCGTGGTCGAGGACGCCGACGCGCTGCGGGAACAACTGGACGCGCTGGGATTGGTGGCATTCGTGGCCGATGGGGCCATCTTGCCCAGGCGCAGCGGCGTCGACGATCGCCCCATGGAGCGCGGCGCGGTGCCCTTCGAGTCGCCGGAGTCGCTTCGGGTCACGGTCGAGTTGCCGCACGCCGGGCGCATCACGGGGATGGGCATCCCCCGCGGGGTCACGCTGATCGTGGGAGGCGGATACCACGGCAAGTCCACGCTGCTAGCCGCCATCGAGCGAGGGGTCTATAATCATATCCCGGGCGATGGCCGCGAGCGCGTGGTCACCCATCCGGCCGCGGTCAAAGTGCGGGCGGAGGACGGGCGCCGCATCGCCGGCGTGGATATCAGCCCCTTCATCACGAACCTGCCGTTCGGGATGGACACCCGCAGCTTCACTACCGACAACGCCAGCGGCAGCACCTCCCAGGCCGCCAACATCATCGAGGCGCTGGAGGCGGGCGCACGGGTCCTGCTGGTGGACGAGGACACCGCGGCGACCAACTTCATGATCCGCGATCACCGGATGCAGGAGCTGATCGCCAAGGAACATGAGCCGATCACTCCATTTATCGACAAGGTACGGCTGCTATACCGGGACTACGGCGTCTCGACGATCCTGGTTATGGGGGGCAGCGGCGATTACTTCGATGTGGCCGACACGGTGATCGCCATGGAGAATTACCGGCCATGGGACGCCACAGCGCGCGCCCGGGAGATCGCCCGCAAGTACGCAGCGGAGCGCCGTCCGGAAGGCGGCGACTCCTTCGGCACGATCACCCCTCGCATTCCACTGCCGGACAGCCTGGACCCCAGCAAGGGGCGCCGTGAGGTGAGCCTGAAGGCGAAGGGGCTGAAGACCATCCTCTTCGGACGGGAGGAGATCGATCTGAGCGCCGTGGAGCAGTTGGTGGACGACTCCCAGGTGCGAGCCATCGCGCAGGCGCTGTATTACGCCCGTGAGAAGTATATGGACGGGCGCCGCACGGTGAAGGAGATCCTGGACGCCGTGATGCGCGACATCGATGAACAGGGGTTGGATGTGCTCGATCCACGCCGGATGGGGGATTACGCCCGCTTTCGGGCGTTCGAGCTGGCGGCGGCGCTCAACCGGCTGCGCACGCTGCGGGTGAAGGCGGCAGAGACGGCCGTGGCCCCATCCCCGTGAATTCGGATGCCCACGGCGACTTCCATGCCGCCACGGGCCGGGCTCTCACCCTTGGCCCACGATAACTTCCATGAGGGATTTCCCGGCCACCTCTGCGATGTTGAGCGGGGTCCAGAGGTGGCACTTTGCCGAAATCGGCCGATTGTGGTACACTTTGTGTACTGCCCCTGTAGCTCAGTTGGACAGAGCGAGGGCTTCCTAAGCCCTGTCGTCGGGGGTTCGAGTCCCTCCAGGGGCGCCTGATATTCCTCTATCATCCACCCCACATTCCCACCATCACATCCGGTGACATGGCGGCTGACGGAATGAGGGGCGCCATGTCGAATGAGCCAGGGTCTCGGCGAGTCCCCACGGGAATCCAGGGGCAGCCGACGAGACCTCGACACACTGACGATCGCATTTCCTCTCTTTCGCTGGAGCCTCAAGGATAACCCACGCCCCATCGCAAAGGGGATGATCAGCTCATGCGCTACGCAGCCGCCGCCATCACGATAGCCATCCTCCTGGTCGGCACCCTCACCATGGCCGTGTTCGGCCAAGACGCCAGCACATCGCTCCAACCGGGCATCGCTCGTATAAGACCGCTGCAGGCGAACATCCAGCAACGGATTCCCATATCCCTCGCTATGCTCGTGCCAATCGGACCATCCGCCACGCGAACCATCACATTGCCAGTGACGCTCGAGCTCAACCTGCGGATTATCCTGACCAACACCACAGCCGCTATCACGAAGACGAGCCCCCACAAGACCAAAGCTATATCCGAGACCCAGCCGGCCGCATGTCCCGGGGGATGCATCACCCAACCGGACCCATCGTGCGACATCAAAGGCAACGTGAATCCGAGATCCGAGACGAAGATCTATCACACGTCCACCAGCCGCTGGTATAGCAGAACGAAAATCAGGCCAGAAGAAGGGGACCGCTGGTTCTGCACGGAGGAAGAGGCCCAAGAGGCCGGATTCAGACCCCCCAAAAAGTGAACAGGAGCAAACACATGCGACGCATGATCCTCACCATCGCCATAACCGTCCTGCTACTTAGCACCCTCGCCCTGGCTGTGTCCGGCCAGGAGGGCGATACCCCGGCCGAGCCCATTATCGCCCAAATCCAACCGCTGCTCATCAACATCCAACAGCAAATACCCGTATCCGTCACCCTCTCCGTCCCCATCGGCCCGACCACGACTCAAACCGTCACCCTTCCGCTGGTACTCGACCTCAACCTGCAAATCGGCCTGGCCGACACCGTCACCGCCACCATCGAGACGATCACGACAACTGAGCCCATTTCTATCACCGTAAGCGAAATGGCAGAAGAAGGCGAGGAACTAAAGGACAACCTTGGAATCCCATATGAGCTGGAGAGCACAGATGGCGTTGAGATCATCCAATGGACTGCGTCCAAGAATATCTTCGACCACTTTCAGATAGTTGGTGAGTTGCGCAACGTTGATGAGGAACACGTACTGGATTATGTGAATCTGGTTGTTAGCATGTACGACGAGGACGGGAAGTTGCTGGATGTGGCGAGCGGTTTCATGGAACTCGACAAAGTGGAACCAGGTGGAACATCACCGTTTAGGGTAAGTACCCCAGTATCTGCGGAGGACGTAGCCCGATATCTGGTGCAAGTGGAGGCTCGGTTCGAAAAGTAACACGAGGCAAGGCTGCACGAATGGCAGATATGGCTCCTGGCGGTGAGTCGATCCCACAGGCTTGCGCCTCTCACACTCCCGATGTATGATTTTTGTGCAGCGATACAGAAGGAGTGCCAACATGATGGGCAGAACGATCGCCGCCGCGATGTTCTTCGTCCTTCTCCTCAGCACGCCCGCCTTTGGGCAGCGCAATCCGTGGCCCCTCCCAAGCGATTACCCTCGTTTCCCCACCGCAGGGATGACCGAGTTTCAAGGTACGCTGGATCAGGCCTGCGCCGGACTGCCCGTCTACATCTACGCAGGGACAGGGCCGGAGGGAGTGCTGCTAGGCAGTTCCTTAGTAAATCCAGACGGCTCTTTCTCGGTCACCCTGAACCGTCCTCTGGCCGAAGATGAAACCATGACCGTCTTCGCCGAATGCCGTGACGGGGCTTATGTCTGGGACATCTTTCACATCCCTCCTCCTATCATCCCCGAACCAACCACCCTTGTACTCGTAGGTTCTGGCCTGGGACTGCTGGCGCTGCGCCGCCTGTGGCACTAGTTCCGTCTCGGCGTCACTTCGTGCTTCAGGAGGGCCCCATGCGCTGGATGAGCATGATTGCTGGGTTCTTGGTACTCATCCTACCTCTGACCACTCACGCACAGCCCAACCCACCCTGGTGTACACCCCAAGGTACATATGTCCCTAGCGATTATAGGCCTACCCCAAAACCTCCAACTACTATAATTCAAGGTATTACAGACCACAGATGTATAAACTCAACTATATACGTCTTCTCCGGTAAGACGCCCGATGGTGAATTACTTGGCTACAGCACTGTAGAATCGGATGGGACGTTTACCATCCACCTCTCACGTCCTATGCGCTATGACGAAACGATACTGGTCTACGCTGACTGTCCTGACTGGTGTGTTTGGGAAGTATTTAAATGGACTGCCCCTCCCATCATCCCCGAACCGGCCACCCTCCTGCTCGTAGGCAGCGGGCTTGTGGCGCTGGGGCTAAAAGTTCTTCGTAGTCGACATCGGTAATGCTTCCTTACGTTTCTGGCACTTGAGAGTGTGTCTGAGAAATGCCGTTGCTTCTGCTGTAGGGAGGCCCGGAGGGGCCCCGCCCCTCTGGGAAAAGCCCTTCTTCCGCCTTCAACCTGCCTGGCCTCGGCCTGGGTCCTTCGGGAAGGGCCGAGAAAGACAGGTGCAGGCCGGAAAAGCAGGGTTTCCGTGGAGGGGAGGTCCCCTCCACACCTCCCCCTGTGGAGCTGGTAGTTTCTGAGACTTCTGCTGAAATAGCCTACTTAGGAGGCAATCCATGCCCATAATGGTATTTGGGTTTGGGATATTCTCGCAGTTGCCCCTCCCATCATCCCCGAACCGACCACCCTCCTGCTCGTAGGCAGCGGGCTTGTGGCGCTGGGGACAGGCGTGCTTCGCGACGCACGGAAGAGGAATTCCCCCAGGAGCACCTTGTTCCACTCCATCGACGCACATTGAAAAGGGCCGGGATCATCTCCCAGCCCGGCGAATATACCATCTCACCCGCCCGAGTCACGAACCGGCAGATCCCCCATCGAATAGGGTTCCGGGACCCTTCGCGAGCGCGTGCTCGCCAACCGAAGCAGCATCTGCAATCCGATCAGGGACAGCCGAGGCTGGAACACCAATAGCCGCCAGAAGGTCTTCGTCAGCTCATCTCGGGTATACCGCTCCAAAAGCCGCTGCACAGGGGGCGTGATACATCTCACCAGGCGATCATAGACGGCGTTATCCATGCGGTCGAGCAACACCCGGAGCAGCCAGTGCAGGTCCAACTCCCGCTTGAGCGCGCGCAGCTCCCGGGCATAGGAGGTCCCCCGCAACAGAGAGCGCACGGCGGCCTCCGCCCCCCACAGGCCGGTAACGGTGCCCCCCACCGTGGTGACCTTCACCTGGCCGGCCGCATCGCCCACCAGCAAAACCGGCGCATCTCCCACACGTCCCCACGGCCGCAGGCGTGGATGGTGCATGGCGACCAGCCCGCCCTGATAGGCCAGCGGCTCCAGATCATGTCGGTCCAGGAAACGCGCCAGCAGATCCCTCGTCTCGACCTTATGGTCCCCAACCAGCCCCAAAACCCCCCGCTCCGACGACTCCGGGATCAGCCAGTAGAAGAAACGGGTGTCCTGAGCGTCAAACCAGACCTTCGTCACGGATGGATCCCATCCCGACGGCAACGGGATCTCCGCCTGCAGGATCGGCACGACGGGGGGGCGCTTGATCCCCGCCGCCGCGGCGACGTCGCTGAACGGGCCATCCGCACCGATGACCGCCCGGGCATGCACCGTTCTCTCCCGCCCATCAGCCGTGCGCAAACATAAGGCCACTCCCCTCGAGCCCACATCAAAGGCCATAAAACGGTGACTATAATGGAGGTCCGCTCCCGCCTCCTGCGCTCTTCGAGCCAGCGCCTGCGCAAACTGCCGTCGCTCGATGATCAGATCCGGCTCCCGCAGCGTGATCCGGACGGCCGCGCCCGGGGTGGCCACGGCCATCACCTGGACCTGATGAAGGACTGCCGTTTCGGGAACCTGGGTGAAGAGGTGAGACCACCGCGGAGTCACGATCAGCGTACGACGAGGAGGCGCAATCCCCTCCCTCCTCTCGAAAATCCCCACTCGCCATCCTGCCCGGGCCAATCGCTCTGCCGCGTACAGTCCAGCGGAAGATGCCCCGATCACAGCAACGTCTAGATCCATATTCCGCCTTTTCCTCCCGATAAACTCCGATGGTAGCGTCGCACTGAACCACGGTCACGGGGCCAGGGACAAAAGCTCCCCACGCACCCCATCGGCATGCCTAATGATGCCACCCTGACGGCTGCGGTCCGGGATTATAGCGTGAGAAGGCTCATACAGGCAACTTCTCATCACATGGAGGAGCGGAAGGGAAGCAGAGGCCATGGCCAACGATCACGGGATCACGGGGGAGGATCATCGCGAGGGTCGAATCATCTTGTGTAACGTCACCAAACCCTCACGAGCGATATCGAACCAACGGTAAGGATAGTATAAAGGCCACAACCAATCAGGGCGCGGACGATACCGCCAACGCATGAATGTCGGATCCGGCCAAAGCACGCCCCGAATCAGACGCCAGCGCGCCCGCCGATCCAACGAGAACAGGTTGGCCCACAAGCGGGTAGCCCTCGTCTGCAAAGACGACGCCTTACGCCGCACCAGATATTCGGAGTCTGCCTCCTGGTCCTCGGCTAGGCGATCGAGGAACCCCTCGGGCAAGGGCGTCCCATAGCTCTCCGACATCCTCTGGAGCGCCGCACGAAGCGCGGCCGTCCACTGAAACGCCCGGGCCTGTTGCGCCAGCAGATCCCAGTCCAAACGCTCTCCACATCGACTCACCAGCAGGTGAAGATCATACAGCCAGAGCAGATAGGCCTGAGCTCCCCCATGCTGCAGCATCAAATGTGCGGACAGATAGAGCAGGTGAGCCGTAGGGGTTAACATGTACAAACACACGCGAGCCGCGTCCCTCTCCCCTACGCACTCGGCACCCAACGCCTCCCCATCCACCGACAGGGGCTCCACCTGCGCCCAGAACCAGTCCAGAGGCGGGGTGCGCCAGTCCGCATCGCCCGCTACCAGATTCCAATGCAGCTCGACAACGACGTTCTCCTGAGGGCCCCCCAGCAAACGCACATGATGCCCGATGAGCCGATTGATCCCAGGGCTCACCTCCGGGATCCGCTCCTCGTATCCCAGGGACCGCATCGCCCGCATGGCCGCTTCCATGAAAGCGCGCGGGACCAACAAGTCCAGGTCGCTCAGGGGACGCAGGGCCACGGAGGGATACACGGTGGACGCCAGCGCCGCCCCCTTCAGCACCACGATGGGGAGCCTGCCGTCCGCCGTCAGGGCCTGGTCATCCGCCGACAGCTCATCCTGGAAGGCGGAGGCGATGCGCTCCAGCTCCTGATAGATCAGGGTGTTGTGAGCGGCCGTGGCATAATGCCGCCGGGCAAGCCCCCATTGTAGATCCTCCGGCCAATGATCGAGGCAGCCGGATTCCCTCAACGACCAGTACAGGAGCGGTGCCACGCCCTCCTCTCTCGCTATGGTCAGCAATCGCTCGTAATGCTCGGGGCCGAACGATGACCAGGGCACGAGATCCGCCCGCTCCGTCAGGACCAGGCGAAGCGCCGTGTAAAGGGCCTCCTCATCAGGCAACACAGAACTCCCCTCCCTCAAGCGCCCATCACCGCTCGACACCAGCTCGGGAGCCGTTCGTCCGAGGCGCACTAAACCAGGGGCCGACCATTACCGCTATCCGGCCCCTGCACCCCCATCAACTTCAGCACCGTCGGGGCGATGTCATACAGCCGAGCCCCCTGCACCCGCTGATGATTCCGCCTATCTCGCGGATCGTACAGGATGAACATCCCGTTCTGGGCATGGTTGCAGTCATCCGGCCCCGTATCGTTCTCAAACGTGTAGATATCCCCATGCCCCAGCGACCCCACCGATCGCCACAGCAGATCACCGAAGTAGACCATCAGATCGGGCGCCACGCCGTTCACCGCCCGATAGATCTCCTGCGGCTTGAAGACCCGGGTGCCGATATCGCTCCCGTCCGGCCCCGGGATAGCCCGGATCTTCTCGGCCAGCTCGTTGCGAAAGTCCTCATACTCCTCCGGTGGAATCACCCCTTGCGGCTCTCGGTCACGCACGTTCAGGAACACCCGGCCGTAATATCCACCGCTCCCCCAGGCCCTGGTCCGTGACCAATCGACCTCCAGATCCTCAAAGCGCACGAGCTTCCCCGGCTCCGGATCCTGCTTGAACGCCAGATATCCCTCTCTCCACAGCCATTCGTTGATGCAGATCCCACCCTCCATACGCTTGGCGCCGTGATCGGAGACGACCAGCACCACCGTGTCCCGATCGATCTTGTCCAGCCACTCACCGATCTTGCGATCGATATACACGTAATAGTCCCGAATCGCATGCTCGTAGCGGTTTCCGGGCTCGTACCGGCGGTGCTGGGGATCATGATAACTCCAGAACCCGTGATGGATCCGATCCACCCCGATCTCCATCACCATGAAGAAATCCCATGGCTTGCTGGTCAACAGGTGATCCACCACCCGGAACCGCTTCTCCGTCATGTCCCAGATCTGCTTCAGGAGATTGTCCTTGTCGTCCGTGCGGAACTGCGGCACATCCACGTCATAATCCGGGGCGATCGAGAGCACCTCATATTTCAACTCGGCCGGATAGGCGAAATCGCTCTGAATCCCCGGCGTTAGGAACCCCGAGATCAGGTACCCGTTCAACGGCTTCACCGGGTACGTCTGCGGCACGCCGATCACCACGGAGGTCTTCCCCGCCTCGGACAGGTAATCCCACACCCGTTTCGCCCGCACGACGTTGTTAGTGGCGATGAACATCTTATCGTAGCTGTGGTTGGCCCGGTTACGGAAGCCATAAACGCCCAGCTCCCCCGGGTCCCATCCCGACAACATGCAGGTCCACGCGGGCACAGTGATGGCCGGTATACACGAATCCAGATCGCCCCACAGGCCGTTCTCGGCCAGGAAGCGCAGGTTTGGCAACTCATCCCGCCAGCGGTCGAAGACCAGCTCCGGCGCGGCACAATCCAGGCCGATCACGAAAACCTTCCGATCCCTGCTCCTCCGCCGCAATCGATCCCAAAACCCCATCTTACCTCCGCTCATGAAACGTGTTCGATCCCCTCATCTCAAGGGGCTACCCCGAGTTGCGGGGCAGGACATATCGCGTATCCACGATCAGCGCGGCCCGTCGGGCGATCTCCCCCCAATCGTAGTCGCTGTGATCCGTCGCGATCACCACGCAGTCGGCCTCCGCCAGCGCCCGATCCAAGTCCGGCTCCGACGTCATCTCGAAGCCGTGATGAGAGACGCCCGGCACGTAAGGATCATGATAGCGAACGTCCGCCCCTTTCGCCCGCAACATCTCGATGATGTCCAGCGCCGGCGACTCCCGGGTATCGTCGACATCCCGTTTGTACGCCACCCCCAGCACCAACACCCGGCTTCCCTTCACCGGCTTGCCCGCCTCGTTCAACGCATCCTGAACCTTGTTCACCCAATATTGGGGCATCTCGCTGTTGATCTCACCAGCGAGCTGGATGAACCGGGCGTTGTAATTCAACGCCTTCAGCTTCCAGGATAAATAGTGCGGGTCCAGAGGAATGCAATGGCCGCCAATCCCCGGACCCGGCATGAACGGCATGAAGCCGTACGGCTTCGTCGCCGCCGCCTCGATCACCTCCCGCACGTCCACCCCCAGCTTATCGCACATCAACGCCACCTCGTTGACCAGGGCGATGTTCACCGCACGGAAGGTGTTCTCCAGCAGCTTGGACATCTCGGCCGCGGCGGGGGAAGAGACCGGCACCACCCGCTCGATCACGGCCTCATACAAGGCGATGGCCACCCGCAGACAGGCGGGCGTCACACCTCCCACCACCTTGGGGGTGTTACGAATCGTGTAATCCGTGCGCCCGGGGTCGATCCGCTCCGGCGAGAACGCCAGGAAGAAGTCCCGACCCACGCGAAGTCCACTCCGCTCTAACGTGGGAAGCAGCAACTCCTCCGTCGTCCCCGGATACGTGGTGGACTCCAACACCACCAGCATATCGGGATGCAAGTGCGCCGCGATGCCCTCCGCCGCCGCCAGCACGTAGCGGATGTCGGGATCCCGACTCTTGTTGAGCGGCGTGGGCACGCAGATCAGGGCCGCCTCCGCATCGGCCAGCGCGCCGTAGTCCGTCGTTGCATCCAGGCGGGCGTCCTCCCCACGGACGGCACGGGCCAGCTCCGCGGAGGGAACATCTCGGATGTACGACACCCCCCGCCGGATCGACTCCACCCGGGTGGCGTCCGTATCGATGCCCACCACCCGATAGCCGACCTCAACGAAGGCCATCGCCAACGGCAGCCCCACGTACCCCAGGCCCACGATGGCCACCGTCGCCTGGCGCGCCCGAAAACGCTCCATCAGGCGAAGAGCGGATTCGGGGAGCTCCGCTTCCGCTCCCACCCGCTCAGGGCCCTCCCCTTCCAACAAGCCCTCCATCACGCCCTCCGCCTCCGGGTTCTATTCCCGCCCGTCCGGCCGCTGGACCGCCTGATGATCCACATCCCGATCCTGATCCATCTCATGGGCAAGCCAATCCCGCACCCGGATCAGGGTCTCGTCCAGGGAGATGGTCGGGCGCCAGCCCAACAGGTCCTGTATCCGACGGGTGTCCGGGACCCGCCGGCGCATATCCTCAAACCCGGGCGCGTAAGCCTGATCGTATGGCACGTACACGATCGGCGAATCGCTCCCGGTGACCTCCTTCACCCGCCGCGCCAGCTCCTCGATCGTCACCTCCTCCGTGCTCCCCACATTGAACACGCGCCCCATGGCCTCGGGATGGGCGATCAACCCCTGGATGGCCCTCACCGTGTCCAGCACGTCGCAGAAGCAGCGGCTCTGTTGCCCGTCGCCGTAGACGGTGATGGGCTCCCCGCGCAGGGCCTGCCCCACGAAACGCGGCACGACCATCCCATATCGTCCCGTCTGGCGCGGCCCCACGGTGTTGAACAGTCGGGCGATCACAACCGGCAATCCGTGCTCCCGATGATACGCCAGCCCCAGGAACTCGTCCACCATCTTGGAGGCGGCGTAGGACCACCGGCTGCGAGAGGTCGGCCCCAGCACCACGTCGTCGTCCTCCCGGAAGGGGACCCGAATCCCCTTCCCGTACACCTCGGACGTCGACGCGAGCAACACGGGCACCCGATAGCGCGCGGCCGCCTTCAGCACCGCCTCCGTCCCCATCGCGTTCGCCTCGATGGTGTAAGTGGGGTGGCGCACGATCAGGTCGACACCTACGGCCGCCGCCAGATGGCAGATGGCATCGCACTCGCTGACCAGGCGATCCAGGACGATCT